>CAILAQ010000690.1 GCA_903832165.1 uncultured Bacteroidota bacterium
ATTAATAAAGATTTGCCGCGACCGCAGGCTTTGTTAAACGCACGTAAAATCGCTGAGATGAAAGCAAAGCAAAGCGTCTCTGAATTCCTTGAGTCAGATTTGCATGTTGAAACCAAGCTAAACAATTCCGAGACATCTACAACGACATTGGATAATGGCCGCACAAATAAAATTATAGAGCTCAAAAAGAAACGTGAAGAATTGATTATTCAGAAGTCAAAAATAGTTCTCTCTGGGACCCAAGCTGTTGCAAATTGGTTTGATCAAAACAAAGCACAACTTTATGTAGTGGTTGCAATTTCAGTGGAACCAAGAGATGGAAACATTCAATCCAAAGAGAAGGGTTTTAAATGAGTCGTAAAATAATTAGTCACATCATTTCGTTAGCGATAATAATTATTAGCGGAAACACTTGGGCGCAATCTCGTGATGATGGGCAGGAATATAAAGTAGTCGTGGCTACCGGAAGCGGTGCAAATTCTGAGAAGGCAGAGAAAAACGCGCTGTCAACTTCGGTAGAACAAGTGGTCGGTTCTCTGATCGATTCTGAGGTTATTGTCACTAACCAATACTTTATCCAAGAGAAAATCATTTCTGCATCTAACGGATACATCGAAAGTTACGACAAGCTCAAAGAGTGGCAAGAGGATGGAATCTTCTTTTGCCGAATCAAGGCCAAAGTCAAGTCGAAAGCCATATTTCAAAAAGTTCAGGCAGCAAACAAAGTAGAAATAGCTACAGATGGAGCGAGCCTCGTAGCTAAGGTTGAGACGGATACAATTTCAAAAGAAGGAACAGCTGATATATTGAACAAACAGCTTGCTACCCTATTTGATCATTGTTTAAAGATTCATACCATTGGCGAGCCGATTCCAGTGAGCAGCCCGGCAAAGGGAACAACGATACTTAATATTCCGATAATTGTAGGGGTCTCATCTGATTCTTATTTAAACGAAACTAAGGCTCTCTGCGACAAGCTTGATCGTCTTTGCATTAAACATCTTTCGTTCACTAGCATGTGGCGTCCAACCAAACTCACTTATTCAAAACTAGCAGATGAGACTTCTGGAAAAAAGCCTCTAATAGCATCATCTTTTTTCAGCGGAGGTTATGATTTTACTACTCCTGATTACCAATACAAAGAAAGATTAAAGAATGAATTAAAAAACAAGGGGCGTGATTTGGGTGTTATAAGCATCTGCAGCTGTACATTGAATGGAAGGTTTCACAGGGATGACTATTTCGTTGATCGCAGCATTGTTAGTTCATTTTCCTCACTTTGTTACGGAACTTTAAACATAAAGGTTTCATTGCTAGATATTAGCGGAAAAGTAATTGAATCATTTGATAATAATTATTACGTGGAATGGGCTCGGGATTTTGATCCAACCTGTGGCGAATCTGGAATTGGATTTGAGGGTAACGATAAACAGTTTTGTGTTTTTCCAGGAGCTTTAGACGTAAAGAATCGCACTATGCGTGGAGCTGGTAATGCAATCGTAATGACCTGGACTGGAAATTTTGAGTGTGAAATCGAGACCGAAAGACTTTCCAAGGTCAAAACTACAAGGCTCGAAGTGTCTTTAAAACCGAAATATGACAATTCAAAAAAAAGCCGAAATAAATCTGCAATAATTTACTGACCAGTTTAAAGCACTCTTCCTGTCCTCTTTAGGGTACATTTCCTGGAATTTGTTGGATTTTCTGATTGACCTCTGCTTTGGCTGGGCAGAGATTCGTTGGCATGAGATTTCTGGGTACGCTCATCATCTTTTTGTTCGCATTGAGGCTTAACGCTACCCCAACACAGAAGCCTTTTGGTCAATTAAAGGAGGAGCAGAAGTTCAAGGATTACACGGTCAGGATTTACCGAATTGACCCAGATTCTTTGAACAATGACATGAATCTGCAGGACGGGATGGCATGCTTCGAAATACTACGTTCAGGTAAGCGGGTGTTTTTTCAAATAGGCAATAAATTCGAGATTGGAAACTCTGGGAACGGCGACATCACCAACAATCTGATTGCAATAGGCCAGAGCATTACTAGCGACAAACAACCTAATCTCGTCATTAAGGATTGGTCTGGCGGGGCTCACTGCTGCTACACGTTTTTCATCTTTCAAATCGGAGCTGCCTTCAAGTTTATTGGCAGCGTTGATTTACAGAATGGCGTGGATTCGGATTTTAAGGACTTGCGGCACGACGGGAATCTGGAACTGGTGATTCAAGACTGGACCTTTCAATACTGGAATGCTTGTTTCGCCGAGTCCTTTGCTCCTGATGTCATTTTGCGCTACGCATCAGGAAAATACCGCCCCGACCTTGAGTTGATGAAAAAGCCAGCGCCTACTAAACAGACGCTTGAGAAGTTGGCTAGTGAATTTAAGCCGATGTTTGCGAGTAAAGATGTGAAGGGTGATCCAAACAACCATCTTCAAGTTCCGCCTCGTTTATGGGGAAAGATGTTGGACCTGATTTATAGCGGGAACATGGATTCGGCTTGGAAACTGTGTGAATTGAGTTGGCCGGCAAAAAATCCTGGCAAAATGACTTTTTTGAAAGAATTCATTAAACAATTGCAAACCAGCCCCTATTACAAGGACATCAATCAAAC
>CAILAQ010000691.1 GCA_903832165.1 uncultured Bacteroidota bacterium
GAGGGTTTCAGCAATGTCACGCAAGGTAAGCCCCAGCGTCCGGGCACGATCGCGATCAATCCTTAATATCATTTCCGGTTTATTAAACTTCAGGTTCAGGTCGACCACCTGAAAAGCCGGACTGGCCTGAGCTTTTTCCATGAACCCGGGAATCGCGGCACGCAATTTTTCAAGGCTCGTTGCCTGAATAACAAATTGGACCGGCAAACCGGAGTTACGGCCGCCCCCGATGGTTTGTTCCTGCGTAACAAAACTTCTTGCAAAGGTCAGTGGCCTCAGAGCACGCGTCAAGTCATCAGCTATCTCCTGCTGCGACCGCTTACGATCTCCGGCCGGAACCAGTGAAACTCTTATGAAACCGCTGTTTGAGCCTGAACCGCCACCGCCCATCGCCGTCAAGGCCATGTAGGATTCGTTTTCAGACAAAGTGTCAACAATGGCGATCAGTTTCGACATATATGCATCCATTTTCTCAAAGGCTATACCCTCCGGAGCAGTGGAGGAAATTGTCAATCGCCCTTTGTCTTCCAGCGGCGCCAGTTCACCCGGGATCTTCGGCAGAAGCAGCGCAACCAAACCAATTGAAATGGCCATTACAACAAACGCAAGCCACCTGTATTTCAGGAAGACTTTCAACGACCGGCTGTAGAATCCGATCATCCCTGCAAAGAATGGTTCTGTGGCCCGGTAAAATGCGTTGTGATGTTCCTTATGCTTCAGCCAGTTTGCGGCAAGCATAGGCGTCAGCGTTAATGAAACAAAGGCCGAAATCAATACCGCACCAGCCATAACCACCCCGAATTCACGGAATAATTTACCAGTAAGCCCCTGAAGGAAAATAATTGGGAGGAAAACCGCTGCAAGCGTAATGGTTGTCGATAAAATGGCAAAGAATATCTCCTTTGACCCCTTATAACCGGCCTCCATTGGTGACATCCCCTTTTCAATCTTTGTATAGATATTCTCCAGCACCACAATGGCATCATCAACCACCAATCCCGTTGCCAGAACGATACTTAAAAGGGTAAGAATATTAATGGTATAGCCTGCCAGATACATGATGAAGAAGGAGCCGATCAGGGAGATCGGTATCGCAATAACCGGTATGATGGTCGTTCTCCATTCCCTGAAGAAGAGGAAAATAATCAGCACAACAAGCGAAAAGGCTATCAGAATGGTTTCTTCAACTTCCGTAATTGCTTTCCTGATAGATAAAGTCGTGTCGCTGGATATCCCTACTGTGATGTCTTCAGGCATCTCTCGCTTGATATCGTCAAGCCGCTTCTTTACCTCATCAACAATGGCAATCTGGTTGGATCCGGGCTGTGGAATAATCGCCAGACCAACCATCGGAACTTTCCCGTTTCCTCTCATTACCGTCTTCTCATTTTCCGGCATCAGCTCGGCATGGCCTATGTCTTTAAACTTCACCAGAACACCCTTTGATTCCCGGATGATCAGGTTGTCAAATTGTTCCTTTGTGCTGATACGTCCTATAGTCCTCACAGAGAGCTCTGTTCCGTAGCCCTCAACCCGGCCCGAAGGCAGCTCGATGTTCTCGCGGGTTACCGCATCCCTGATGTCAGAAGGGGTGAGGCCATATCCGGCGAGCTTTAACGGATCAATGAATAATTTGATAGAGTAACGTTTTTCACCCCATACCCGGACCTCACTGACCCCGGGTGTCGTTTGAAGACGTTCTTTAAAAAGGTTATTCGCAAGTTCAGATAACTGCAGGAGATTTCGTTTGTCACTCTGAATCGTTAATCCAAAAATCGGATTTGAATCCGCATCAGATTTAACAACCTGCGGAGGATCAACATCAGATGGCAACGAACGCATAGCCCGGGAAACTCGATCCCTTACATCATTTGCAGCAGCCTCCATATCGGTGCCGATCTGGAATTCAACTGTAATGCTGCTTCCCCCGTCACGTGAAGAGGAGGTCAGTGTTCTGATACCCGAAATCCCGTTTATACTTTCTTCAAGCGGTTCGGTAATCTGACTTTCAATAATCTCAGCATTCGCCCCCGGATAAGAGGTGCTCACACTCACCGTCGGAGGATCAACACTCGGATATTCCCTGACCCCGAGGAAACTGAATCCGATCACTCCGAAAAGAATGATCAGAATGGAAACTACAAGTGCCAGTACCGGCCGCTTGATAAATATTCCGGAAAAATTCATAATTGTACCGGTTTAATTATTTGGAAGTCGTCGGTTTGGCCTGACCTTTACCTCTAACAGTAACAGGCATTCCGTCGTTAATCTGCAAAAGACCGGAAACGATAACGCTGTCGCCGGGTTGTAATCCCTGCGTAATCTGAACATCTTTTTCCGTTCTGATACCCGCAAAAATTGGTACGGAAGCCGCCTTGCCTCCCTTAACAACAAATACCTTATTGCCTGAAATATCGCCAATCA
>CAILAQ010000692.1 GCA_903832165.1 uncultured Bacteroidota bacterium
AGCAGCTTATGTTTATCGTCATACCTATCATAACGGTCGCCATATTGAACCGGATTCTGATTTGGACTGGTCTGGCAACCTTGCTCACATGATGGGCTACGATAGCGATGAGGTAAAGAAATTGTTCCGTCTGTACATGACCATTCATGCCGATCATGAAGGGGGTAATGTCAGCGCGCACACCACCCACCTCGTCGGATCAGCGCTTGCTTCGCCCTACCAGGCTTATGCAGCCGGTATGCTTGGCTTAGCCGGACCGTTGCATGGCCTTGCTAATCAGGAAGTTATCAAATGGGTATTTGATATGATTAAAGAAATCGGAACTGATGACCCGTCAAAGGAACAGATTTCCGACTTTGTTCATAAAACATTGGCCGATGGCCGTGTGGTTCCAGGTTATGGTCATGCCGTATTAAGAAAAACAGATCCGAGATATATTGCTCAAAGAGAATTCTGCCTGAAATATCTGCCAAACGATCCACTTTTTAAAGTGATCAGCAGGATTTATGAAGTGGTTCCACCGATTCTCGGTTCCGTGGGAAAGATCAAGAATCCCTGGCCTAACGTAGATGCCCATTCCGGTGCTATTTTGGTTCATTACGGTATTAAGGAATATGAATTCTACACGGTTCTGTTTGCCGTATCGCGCGCGCTTGGTGTGCTCTCTTCGCTCATTTGGGACCGCGTTTACGGATTACCACTTGAAAGACCAAGTTCACAGAACATGAAATATTTTATCGAAAAAGCGGGTATTGATTCCCCGGTTAAATTCTAACTAAAACCTAATCTATCAAATTTATATGGACAGAAGAATAACAATTATCGGCGCCGGAAATGTCGGTGCAACCGTGGCTCATGAAATTGCCAGGCATGATCTGGCCAAAGAAGTTGTGATTGTTGATGTTAAGGAAGGTACCGCAGAAGGAAAAGCTCTTGACATGTGGCAGACCTCTTCCATCCTGAATTTCGATTCAAGGGTGGTTGGTGTTACCAATGATTACCTGAGAACCCGAAATTCATCAGTCATTGTTATCACTGCCGGAATTCCCCGCAAACCGGGTATGTCACGCGATGACCTGATCAAGACAAATGCAGTTATCGTCAAGGAAGTTACCGAAAAGGCTGTAAAGTACTCTCCGGATGCAATTATCATTGTGGTATCCAATCCACTGGACGTAATGACCTATGCAGCTTATCTCGCCGCAAATAAGGCTCCGAATAAGGTTTTTGGTATGGCTGGGGTTCTCGATACCGGCAGATACAAAGCTTTTCTTGCTGAAGCACTCAATGTTTCCCCGAAAGATATTCACGCACTCTTGCTCGGCAGCCACGGCGACACCATGGTTCCATTGAAAAGGTATACCTCTGTTTCCGGAATTCCCGTAACCGATTTACTTGGTGATGATGTACTTGACAAGATCATTGAACGGACCAGAAAAGGGGGCGGTGAACTCGTTAACCTGATGGGTACATCAGCATGGTATGCTCCGGGCGCGGCTGTTGCTTCAATGGTTGATGCCATTGTACATGACCAGCACCGGGTATTCCCTGTGTGTGCTTATGTTGACGGCGAATACGGCTTGAATGACATCTACCTGGGTGTACCCTGCATAATCGGCAAGAATGGTGTTGAAAGGATTATCACACTGAATCTGGATGAAGCAGAGAAGAAATTACTGATTGATTCCGCAAAATCAGTGAAAGAAACAATGGTAGTTTTGGATGAAATGAAACTGTTCTAAGGCTCACCCCCTTAGGAAGGCTATAGAAAGGCCAGGTTAGCAATAGCCTGGCCTTTTGTTATTTAAAGCATCATAAGTATCTCTCCATAAACTCCCGGCAGTTAAATACATCAATCTCTGAAAAATGGAAATCGCCCTGGTCCTGTGTTACAATAGTCTGGCAACCGGCTTCAATTGCAGAATAATACTCTAACCCGTCTTCGAAATCAATGATTCTTTTATTGCTGATGGTTTTTAAAACAGCTTCTTTATTTGTCGGAGCTACCTTTATATGGGATATAAGAAGCGCGATTTTTTTCCCAGCCATTGTTGCCCCGCTTTTCTTTTCAGCAAAATAAAAGGCAATGGCCAGACAAATCGGTGAAGTGAATACCTGAAAATCCTTTTTATCAGCTGCACTCAGGATTCTGGAAGCATAGCTGAAAAGAGGGTACTCTTTGTTGAGCACTGCTACCAATACGTTGGCATCCAGAAAAGTTTTCATTTCCTCGAATTGAGGAATTCATTTTTCAATGCTTTACGGGATGCGGGCTTTGTGCTGTAGTGAGCTTCCCCCTCGGCCAGCTGATTTACCCAATCCGATACCGGCAAGTTTTCGAGGTTTGTATAATTGCCACTGGTAATCTGGCGAAGGAGAAACTCCATCATACGGGACAAACTGATATTTTGGGATTCGGCGAATTTTTTGGCTAATCCGATCACTTCTTTATCGAAGGAGAGAGTTATTTTGGCGTCCATGGGCAAAAATTTTATTACGACAAAGATAATATTTGTTTACGTAAAGATTCGGTTTTTTTACCGGAGCCAATTCATTATTTTTTCGGGCAAGGTCTAAGATTCTTCCGGATGTTCCTATTTTTACGGTGCTCGTCATTAAACCCCAGAATCCCTCATGGAAAAAAAATATCTCGACCTTGCAGTTTCTCTTGAAGGGGATTTGCATAGCGATATTCTTACCAGAACCATTTATGCAACTGATGCTTCCATCTATCGGGAAATTCCGGCGGCTGTAGCATATCCCAAAAATGCCGGCGACATAATTAAGCTGATCAACTTTGCGAGAAAAAATAAGCTTTCCCTTATTCCGCGTACTGCCGGCACTTCGCTTGCCGGACAGGTTGTGGGCCCGGGCATCGTGACCGATGTTTCCAGGTACATGAACCGAATTCTCGAGATTAATGAAAAAGAGCGTTTTGCATGGGTGGAGCCAGGTGTGGTGCTCGATGAACTGAATAACGAGCTAAAAAAGCACAGATTATTTTTCGGACCGGAAACCAGTACAGCCAACCGTTGTATGATCGGCGGCATGGTCGGAAATAATGCGTGCGGACTGCATTCTCTTGTGTATGGCAGCACAAGAGATCATACACTCGCAGTTAAGGCGGTTCTCAGTGATGGAACGGAAGCAGAATTTTCAACTTTACACAAGAAGGCTTTCGAAGAAAAATGCATAGGAGACAGTCTGGAGAATAAAATCTATCAGGAGATTTTCCAGATCATCGGGGATCCTGTCAACAGAGAGCAGATCAGAATTGGATATCCTGATCCCAGTGTACCCCGAAGAAATACCGGATATGCTCTTGATCTGCTTCTTGATTCAGAACCTTTTGTTTCCGGAGGACAACCATTTAATATGTGCAGGATTCTGGCAGGATCCGAAGGGACTCTTGGCTTTTTTACCGCAATCAAAATAAATCTGGTTGATCTGCCCCCGACTCATCAGGCACTTATATGTGCCCACTTCCCTACTCTGGGTGATTCCATGGATGCGAATCTCGTAGCTCTGAATCATGGGCCGACCGCAGTTGAACTCATGGACAGTGTTGTACTGGATTGCACCAAAACAAATCATACCCAGCAGCCTAACAGGTTTTTCCTGGTTGGCGAACCACGCACGATTCTGATTATTGAATTTGATGAACATACAAAGGTAGAACTGGATTTAAAGATCGCTGAAACTATTGAGGATCTTAAAAGTCAAGGTCTGGGGTATGCCTGGCCTGTGGTTTACGGGTCGGATATTAAGAAAGTCTGGGAGCTGAGAAAAGCAGGTCTGGGCTCTCTTGCAAATATTCCGGGCGACCAGCGATCGGTAACCGTTATCGAAGATATCGCCGTTCCGGTAGCCCGACAGGGTGAATATATAGCCGAGATGGAGAAGCTCTTTGCAAGCCATGGAATGCGGTGTGTTTTTCATGCCCATGCCGGAACCGGTGAATTGCACCTCAGGCCTCTGCTCAACCTGAAGGACCCAGCCGATGTGGTTCGTTTTAAAACAATTGCAGCTGCCGCAGTTCCTATCGTTAAAAAATACCGGGGATCTCTCAGCGGGGAGCATGGTGACGGACGATTAAGGGCCGCCATGCTGCCATTATTCTTTGGCGAACATAATTATCAGTTAATCAAGCGAGTAAAAAACGCTTTCGATCCTGAAAATCTATTTAATCCGGGTAAGATCACGGCAGCTCCTCCAATGGAAGAATTCCTCAGAAATGAACCCGGCGTGCCAACACCAGAGATTGCAACCTATCAGGATTTTTCAGGAACGCTCGGAATTGTAAGGGCAGCAGAAAAATGCAACGGAAGCGGTGATTGCAGAAAGTCGCCTCAGGCTAAAGGATCGATGTGTCCTTCCTATCAGGCCACTCTCGATGAAAGAAATACCACCAGGGCCCGCGCTAATATCCTCCGGGAATTTCTGATCAGGCCCGACAAAAAGAATCCGTTTGATCATCCGGAGATTTTTGAAATCCTTGATTTGTGCCTTTCCTGCAAAGCGTGCAAATCAGAATGCCCGTCGAATGTGGATATGGCTAAATTAAAGGCCGAATTTTTGCAGCATTGGCATGATGAGCATGGATTATCGATCCGTACCCGGTTTATTGCTTATATGCCCTTGATTTACCGTTTTGCCCAACCCTTCGCCACAACAATCAACCGATTAATGAAGGTCAGCTTTCTGGCGAACACATTTAAACGCATTGTGGGGTTTAACAAGGCCAGATCAATTCCATCCCTGGCAGAAAAGTCACTGGATCATTGGCTGAATAGAAATCTATTGACAGTTAATCCATTAGAAAGCTCTTCCAAAGGTTATGTATACCTGTTTGCTGATGAATTCACCGCTCATCAGGAATCAGGAATCGGCATTAAAACCATAATGCTTTTAACCGGATTGGGCTATCAGGTTAAAATTGCTGGAAAAACGATCAGCGGCAGGACATTTATCTCCAAAGGCCTGCTGCGAAAAGCTAAAGTTATTGCCCGGCAAAATGTCAGATTATACAGCAAGCTGGTTAGTGAAGAACATCCGCTAATTGGCATAGAACCATCGGCTATACTCGGGTTTCGTGATGAATTTCCTGATCTGGTTGGTGATGATATGAAATCAGACGCAATACGGCTCGGTAATTTCTCTTTGCTAATCGATGAGTTTCTGGAACGGGAAATGACCGCCGGAAGAATAAAAAAATCTGATTTTACCGACCGGAAACAGGGAATATTGTTGCACGGACATTGCCAGCAAAAAGCCGTAGCCTCTTCAACATCTGCGATATATGTTCTCAATTTTCCTGAAAACTATGCTTGCTCCGAGATTCCTTCCGGATGTTGCGGCATGGCTGGTTCCTTCGGTTTTGAAAAGGAACATTTCGACCTTTCAATGAAGGTGGGTGAATTGGTGCTGTTTCCAAAAGTCAGGGAAGCAGATGCAAATGTTTTGATTAGTGCTTCCGGGATGTCATGCCGCCATCAGATTTTCGATGGAACAGGCAAAAAGGCCCTGCACCCTGTTGAAGTGTTATTCGAAGCCTTAAACAGCCATTAACAGCGTTTTGCCCTTCGCCCATGCTTGTGTCCGCTGCGACGCTCCCTGCGACGTTCTTTCCTGCGCTCTACCCTGCGATCATGGCGATCATAACGATCATGGCGATCATGCCTGTCAACCGGCAGATAAAAATTAGCGGGAAATTTGGCCTGAATAGTTGAATAGAAAACTGCAATTTCACGCATATCTTTCTCTATGTCGTCACCAGGATAAAATACCGGACCTACCCCGACCACCTTTCTGCGATAATCCATATAGCCGAGAACAATAGGGACACCAGCTTTTTTAGCTATATGGTAAAATCCTCTTTTCCAAACCATTACTTCTCTTCTTGAGCCTTCTGGTGCCATGGCGAGGAAAAAATCTTCTGAACATATTATCTTTTCCCCCAAATGTTCCACCAGGTTGCCGTGCTTCTTCCGGTCAAC
>CAILAQ010000693.1 GCA_903832165.1 uncultured Bacteroidota bacterium
AATAAAAAAAAATATAAATTTTTTAAGTTAATATATTTAGAAAGCAGTTTATGATAATAAATCATTAATTCAAATGAAAAAAACTTACGTTCTATTATTAACGGTTATTCTGGCTGGTTATTGGATCAACCTTGACGGCCAGACAACACCCAGACAGGGTGAGATCCTGATTACTGAAATCATGGTAAATCCTGAAGCTGTGAGTGATGCAAATGGAGAGTGGTTTGAAATCTGGAATTCCACCGATCATGATTTGCTGCTTAATGGCATAACATTGTCAGATGCAGGATCGAACCTGCATATTATGGCCTCTGCCGGGAAACTGATTTTGCCCGCCAAAAGTTATTGGGTACTGGCTAAGAACGGCGATCCTCTGATCAATGGAGGAGTGGTGGCGAACTACGTTTATCAAAGTTTCACGCTCAGCAATACATCCGATCAGGTAATTCTTACCTCGGCAGACGCAGCCCTGATCGACCAGGTTTCCTATGCCGCCGGGTGGCCGGTTGTTTCAGGTGCATCGATGGAATTGCATCCCGATTATCATTCTTTCAGCGGAAATGATCAGCCGGAGCACTGGTTCCCTGCCAGAGTACCTTTTGGTGCGGGAGATAAAGGAAGTCCGGGTAAAGTGAATCCGGTATCTTCAGGTTTGGAGGAATGGGAGGAAGGCATCCGGATGGATATTTATCCGAACCCATCCCAGGGAAGATTCATACTGGAAGTTGAGTTTTCGAAACCACAGGCAGGCGAGATCAGGCTGATTAATCTGCTTGGTCAGGATTTTATTTACAAAAGCTTCGGCGAAACGACATCCTTTAAAGAGGTGATCGAACCGGCATTCATGACCCCCGGAATCTGGTTTATTGAGGTAGCTGCGGGAGGCATGGTCAGGATAATGAAGCTTTTCATTGAGTGAGAATCACGATTAACAGCTATGATCATCGATACCCAGGATCATCCTTATTGAATGAACGATCGTCGGCAGTATCTCATGACAATATTCGGCAACGGCTTTCCTGCTTCCGGGAAGGCAATATACCAAGGTTTTTGCGGTAACTCCGGCGATCGATCTTGACACCAGGGCGGCAGGCTTTTCCATGCCATATTTTACCCGGATCATTTCCATGACTCCGGGTATTTCCTTATCCAGCAATGGCTTAACCACATCGGGTGTAAAATCCCGTGGACCAAGGCCGGTTCCACCTGTAGTAAAAACAACTTCGATACACTGCGTACGGTATTGAAGCAGCAGAGCGCTCAGGCGTTGGGGATCATCAGGGATAATGACATTCTCAATTTCAACGGAGATTGATTTGGCGCAAAAAAACTCATTGATATGCGAGGTAATTGCCGGACCGCTCAGATCCTCATATTCGCCCCGGCTTGCCCTGTCGCTGAGGGTGATAACCGCAAATCTGATTTTATCGGGAAAGTTCATGCTTTGTTTTTTCCATCAGATGTATGCCTTCTATTTTCATCTCTTTATCAACGGCTTTACACATATCATATATGGTAAGCAAGCCAATGCTAACCGCGGTGAGGGCTTCCATCTCAACACCGGTTTGTCCCACGCAATGCACTTCACTGTTGATTGTTACACCGGAATTCGTCAGTTCACAAACCACTTTTACGGCAGCCAGATTAATATTGTGGCATAAGGGGATAAGGTTCGAAGTGCTTTTTGCCGCCTGGATTCCTGCAATCTCAGCAACTGTGAGAACATCGCCCTTTTTCATCAGATTCTCCCGGATCAGTTTTACCGTGTTCTCCTGAAGCACGATCTGCCCTATTGCTTTAGCGATCCTGAGCTGATCGGGCTTCGATCCAACATCGACCATGCGGGCACTACCGGTGTTATCGGTATGGGAGAGATGGGCCTCCGCGGAATCATGGGTGCCTCCGGTGCCCCCGGTACCCCCGGACTGAAGTCCATGGCTATTGATATCGATTCCTTTTGCCTTACTCATTGCTGACTTATATCTTGTTTCTTAATTCTTATCCCCTTACTTGTGCCTTGAGCCTTGAGCCTTGTGCATTGAGCCTTCATTCTCATCCTCCTAAGTTATAGAATTCAGTTGTCGTATTCACAGTTCCGCATTTCGGCTTATTTGCCAGAGCATGTTCAATTGCCTTACGAGCACCCAGTTCCCTAACCGAATAACCCGAATTGCTAAACAGGCATGGCTTAACCAATCCATTGCTGGTCAGTCGTAACCGATTGCAGGTGGAGCAGTTACCACCATCGCCACCAATGACTCCCCTGAAATACCCGCTATCCAGATCCATCTGATGAATGTAGCGGACCTGCAGTCCACGGCTGCGACCGAATTCGCCAACTTGTTTTGCATCCGGTTCATCG
>CAILAQ010000694.1 GCA_903832165.1 uncultured Bacteroidota bacterium
CCTCTTGCCAACATAAGATTTGATGTCGACCACATAATCCCCTTTTCCCTTTGGCATAACAATGATCTTTGGAACCTTATGCCGTCAGATCAGAAAATAAACAATCAAAAGCGTGACAAGATAATTACTCGGGAAACTCTATTTCAATGTGAGGATCGGATAGTACATTATTGGCGACTTCAGAATAGCACCAATCCTCAACGATTCCAAAGCGAGGTCAGTCGGACACTCTTGGGAAGTCAAATACCTAAATACAATTGGGAGCAGCAAACATTAACAGCCTTGGTCGAGGTTGTGGAGTTGGTGGCTATTCAGAGGGGAGTGGAGAGATGGAAATACCAATAAATTATTGGCTACCTTCAGAAAGTTAATCAAATAGATACCAGTGGCACTTATCCGATCTTATTATTCAAGTTCCCTTTCTGCTTTTCTTGCCGCAACAGCTGATGAGGTAATCGGTAGACTTGCACTTAGCAATGAATTCTCGTTGGAGCAATCGCAAAGAGAAGCCTGGTCGGAAGAAATCCGAATTCTGCAGGCAGTTTTACCAGGATTCGATGGATCCATTTATTTTGAATATTCGATCCCCCGAATGGGTCAACGAATCGATATCCTGTTGTTGATTGGACCCGCGATCCTTGTCCTTGAATTTAAGGTCGGTGAAAAGGAATTTACCTCAACGGCACGTGATCAGGTTTGGGATTATGCCCTTGATTTGAAGAATTTTCATGAAACGAGCCATGAAAGTTTCATTGCACCAATTCTCATTGCTACGAAAGCTGTATCAAATTATCCAACCATTGCCACCACTCCTCAAAACGATCGGCTGCTATTTCCTATTAACAGTTCTGTGGGTCAATTGCGGACTGTCATTGAGCAAATACTGCAGTTTGCTGATGGAGCTGATCTGGTAAAGGAAGCATGGGAAAGTGGCCGATACTGCCCGACTCCAACAATAATCGAGGCAGCAATGGCCTTATATAATGGGCATTCGGTAAGTGAAATATCCCGAAGTGATGCCAGTGCAATAAATCTGAGCCAAACATCTGATGCGGTTGCTCAGGTTATTCAAACCTCCCGCGAGAATTCCTTTAAGTCGATTTGTTTTGTTACCGGAGTGCCCGGAGCCGGTAAAACTTTAGTAGGATTGAATATAGCCACGACTCATATCGACAAGTCAAACGATATGTATAGTGTCTTCCTTTCCGGGAATGGGCCATTAGTTGCAATTCTTCGTGAAGCATTAGCCAGGGATAAGGTCAGGCAGATCAAGGAATCCGGTGGAAAGATGAAGAAAGGTGAGGCGATGAGCGAAGTAAAGATGTTCATCCAAAACGTTCACAATTTCAGAGATGAATGCCTGATCGATGAAAGCCGACCTCCGATTGAACATGTCGCCTTGTTCGATGAAGCCCAGCGAGCCTGGGATTTGGAGCAGACCTCGGGATTTATGAGTAGGAAAAAGAATCGGCCAAATTTTAGCCAGTCTGAACCAGAATTTCTCATCTCCTGTCTGGACCGCCATCCCGACTGGGCTGTGGTGGTCTGCCTCGTGGGAGGTGGACAGGAAATTAATACAGGAGAAGCTGGAATTAGTGAATGGATTGAATCACTAAATCGGAATTTCCATGATTGGCATATTTACATCTCGCCGAAACTTACTGATAGTGAATATGGTGCTATAGACTTACTCGAAGGCATCAAATCACGATCCTTGGTTCAATATAAACCAGAATTACATTTATCGGTTTCCATGCGGTCCTTCCGTGCTGAACACGTTTCCCTTCTTGTTAAGCTGTTACTGGATATGAGTGTTGTTGAAGCTAAGATAACTCTTGCAAACGTCCGAGAAAAATATCCCATTTGTATCACGCGGGATCTCGATAAGGCAAAAAAATGGCTGAAAGCTCATGCTCGTGGAACCGAGCGATACGGCATAGTGGTATCATCGCAAGCGGAAAGATTAAAACCACACGCGATCGATGTTAAATCCCCTATGGACCCAATCCATTGGTTTCTTGATGGCAAGGAAGATGTGCGATCCTCCTTCTATCTTGAGGACGTTGCCACTGAATTTTCAATCCAAGGTTTGGAGCTTGATTGGGTATGTGTCACTTGGGATGCAGACTTCAGACATACTGAGAATGGGTGGGATCATCGGTCATTTGTTGGGAGCAAATGGAATAGAATCAATAAGCCCGAACGCAAGGTATATCTAAAAAACGCCTATCGGGTTCTTCTCACACGTGCCCGACAAGGGATGGTAATCGTGGTCCCCGCAGGCGATCATGAAGATCATACACGTTTGCCAGAATTCTATAATCCAACTTATGAATACCTTAAATCCATTGGGTTCAGTGAAATCTGAAACGGAATTAATCAATCACCTTTTTCTGATGAATGACCAACCGACGACTTGCCCAAAATGCGGAGCGAGGAGTGAAATCTTGAATGAAATGGAATTGGAAGCAAGAATAATTCAAGAACATGAATGCATGAGTAAATATTGTGAATTCCAGTTTCTTGTATTTTCTGAGTGAGACTGAAACAAAGAAAAGAAGCAACTTAAATCAATGGTATCCTTTAACGTGAAAACAGCCTTATTGCAAGGGGCCCTAAAAAAGATGACGGTAGCGGTTCGGAAAGGTCCCGCTGAAGAATATCGGGTTAATTGTGAAAATACTGTAAAATCGGAACTTATTTGAGGAATTTTATGACTAAACGCGACGCCTTCCTCCGGTATACCTTTATCATCAAAAAGCTGCGGAATTTTAAGCAGGCTACTTTTGATGAAATAAACCTTTATCTCTATAATGAGTTTGGGTTGCTGGATGAGCCGCTGAAAATTTCGAAGCGGACGCTACAGCGTGATTTGAACGAAATCCGGTCATTGTTTGGTATCGACATTCAGTGCAACTCTGAATATCAGTATTATATCGAGGAAGATTGCCAAACCGATTATAATACCCGGATGCTGGAAGCCTTTGATGTTTTCAATTCCCTGAGTATCGGGCAGCCACTGAGTCCATATCTGATTACAGAAAACCATTGTCCGGCCGGAACGGAACATCTGTTTGGAATCTTGAATGCAATAAGAAACCGGCTGGTTATCCATTATGATTATCAGAAATATTACGAAGAAAATCCGCACGAAAGAATAGTTCATCCGCTTGGAATGAAGGAATTCCGGGGACGATGGTACCTGGTGGCACGTAATGCCGATGATAAGAAAATAAGGGTATTCGGTGTCGATCGGATCAGCAACCTGTCGGTAACTTCCAAAACATTCAACTATCCTAAGGATTTCAATCTTAGTGAATATTATAAGGATGCATTCGGCGCTACCCGACCCGATGACCAGGAGCCAGAGGAGATCATCCTCAGCTTTGATCCTTTTCAGGGAAAGTATATCAAGAC
>CAILAQ010000695.1 GCA_903832165.1 uncultured Bacteroidota bacterium
ACGGGCAATACGGTCACATTTTCTACAAAGAGAAGTTTTCGTATTACAAAATCCGGGTTCAGTACCGGTTTGTAGGGAAACAAACTCCAGGCGGTGCCGGCTGGGCATTCAGGAATTCAGGAATCATGCTTCACTGTCAGTCTGCGGCGAGCATGACAAAGGACCAATCCTTCCCTACGTCCATCGAATTTCAGTTGCTTGGCGGATCAGGCACTGGAGAAAGGCCGACCGGAAATCTTTGCACCCCCGGAACAAATGTGGTGATGAAGGATTCACTTTTTACGCCTCATTGCATAAATTCTTCGTCAAAAACTTTTAATGGAGACCAATGGGTTGAAGCTGAGGCGATTGTCCTTGGTGATTTTTTGATTACCCATATCATCAACGGCGACACGGTTCTGTCATACACGAAGCCGCAACTTGATGATCGTGAGGCTACTTATCCTGAAATGTATACCCATTTCGGGAGCAAAATGCTGAGAGAAGGGTATATTTCACTCCAGGGAGAGAGCCATCCTGTCCAGTTCAGAAAGGTAGAACTGTTGAATTTAAAGGGATGCATGGATCCAAAGGCGATGAATTTCAAGTCATATTACCTCGAACCGGACAACAAAAAATGCCTTTACAAATAAACTAATTGACCGAACTTTAAAAACATTTTATTTTTTGCGGTTTTGTAATTCGCACATTTTTTTACTTTTGGAGAAAATCTAATGGCCATGAAAATCTTTGATGACGAAGAGACTTTATTCTCAGCAGATGCTGAAGATCAGACAGATGATCTCGATACCGACTTTGACGAGGAGGAGGAGGATGATGATTTCGGATTAGAAGATGATGAAATCGATGAAATTTCACTCGAGGATCTGGATGACGAAGACTTCGATTTGGAAGATGTTGACGATATCGGTTTCGATGATGATGATGAGGATGATTTAGGAATTGGCGAAGAAGACTTATAGGTCCTTTTCATTGATTCTTTACCAACCTGATGGTGATTCCGTAATTTCACGAATCATCATCAGGTTGCTATAGCCATAAGACCTTTCAGATATTTCCCTTCCGGAAAGCCGGTGATCAGAGGATGATCCGGTGCCTGCGACAACCATCTGAGGATTTTCACTTCACGTTCTGCATCAAGGGCGGCATCAGCAACTATTTTCTGAAACAGCATGTCTTCCATATGCCCTGAGCATGAAAATGTAAAAAGCAGGCCTCCGGGATTAAGCAGTTGTAGTGCGATCATGTTTATATCCTTGTAGGCCCGGGCTCCCTTATCTATCTGGTTGCGGGATTCCACAAACTTAGGCGGGTCAAGTATGATCAGATCGAAGCGCCGGTTTTCGGTCCTGAATTTCCTGAGAGCCTGAAATACATCAGCCTCCATCAGCGTATATTTTTCTTCCGGAACATTGTTCAGGGTGATATTCATTTCAGCCCGGGCAAGAGCAGGGCCTGATGAATCAAGCAGGGTAGCATGAGCGGCACCGCCAGACAGGGCTGCAACGCCAAAGCCTCCGGTATAGCAAAAACAATCCAGCACCTGCCTGTCCTTTGAACAGGATTCCACGAGCGAACGATTTTCACGTTGATCCAGATAGAATCCGGTTTTATGGCCGCCACGGATATTAACGCCATACTTCCTGCCATCTTCAAGTATTTCAATAACTTCAGGCGGCTCCTCGCCCCAGATCAAACCGGCTGATTCACCCAATCCCTCTTTTTTCAAAACAGAAAGATCAGATCTTTCGAAGATTCCTTTGCAGGGGATGATTTTTTGAAGGGCCGCTGTAATGGTTGTTTTCCAATATACTGAACCCGCGGTTGAGAACTGGCAAACGAGCCAGTCGCCATAACGGTCAACGGTTATACCCGGCAGTCCGTCAGATTCAGAGTGGATCAGCCGAACCCCTGAAGTTTCCGAAGAAATGACAGGAGGTGTTCTCAAGAAAATGGCTTCCGATATTTTTTTGCTGAAGAATTCCCCGTCGATCTGCTCATCGGTATAGGTCCACATCCTCACCGACATCTGCGATTGCGGGGACCAGGCGCCTCTGCCCAGAAGCTGGCCTCCGGCTGACAACAAATCTACCGTCTCGCCTCTTTCGGGTGAGCCTGTTACTTTTTGTATTGCACCGGTAAAAATCCAGGGATGCCTTCGAACGACCGATCTCTCCCGGCCTTGTTTAAGAATGACTTGTTTTGCCAATTAATTCATCAGAATTTCAGGCGGCCCGTCAGCAGTCTTTACAAACTGAACCTTTCGGCAGTCCCGGTTAAGGCGAAGAGATTTCTCTTCCCATTTAATAGTTCCATCAGCCGATACACCGCTGATAGTTATCTTAGAACCACCATCTTCAGTGTCATAATATACGCAACCTTTGGCGCCGCAGTCGGGAGCCACATCATATTTCTGGCTGACAACACCAACCTGCTTTCCGTTTACAAATACGTTCACATTGGTTTCAGAGTTGGTCCAGACCGTAACACCGAATTTCCTTGCACCATTCCCGTATCCGGTATAATTGCTTAAGCTGCCGTAGCCTCCTGATCCATAATTACCACAGCCGAAAAAAAGAAAAGGCAACAGCAACATGGGCATTGTTTTCATTAATTTTGTTTTCATTGGTGGGGTACATTTATTGACCCTAAATTACAAAAAAAAAGAATTGCTGCAAAGAGGGATAAAAAATTCAGGATCAGCCTGGTTAATATTTCTGCTGCTCCTCCTCGTTATTCTGATGACAGGATTATTGCGTGCGCGCATGAATTTTTCAACAGAAATGATTCCCGGGATAAACGGAGGATACTACCCTCTCCTGGTGCGCAACCTTTTGGATTACGGTTCAATAAGATATCCCGACACCCCTTTGATTTACTGGATCGAGGCATTTTTCAGCATAATCATCAGGCTCTTCTCAGGACTCAGCACCGACCAGTCAGTGCTGCTGGCATCGAAGCTCTTTGATTCTTTTATACCTCCGCTTACCTGCATTCCCGTTTTCCTGTTTGCCCGGCATCACCTTAAAGATCAGAAAGGCTCCAGGTTATATTCGTTTCTGATTTCGGGTTTCAGCGTTCTTTACCTGGCTTCGCTGCTGGTTCTCACCTCCGAGATGCAAAAGAACGCGGTAGGAATGGTCTGGCTTGCCAGCTTCATCTATTCCGCAACCAGAATCCCCTCAGACAACAGCAGCAAATACCTGATTTTCTGTTCTTTTTTCCTTATTCTGACAGCACTGACCCATATTGGCTGTTTTGCCGTTGCCTTTCTTTTTATCCTGATTTACATTGTAATTTATTTAATCC
>CAILAQ010000696.1 GCA_903832165.1 uncultured Bacteroidota bacterium
ATCATCTGAAACTTCAGCATAATTTCTTTCGAAAATCTTCTTGTTCAGGGCTGGATTTGATGTTTTATCTAACATATGTCTAAATTTTGGTCCAAAAATAGCAATAACGGATTAAATTTTCGGGAAAACGTTTACATTTGTCCGCTCAAATGGTGGTAGTAGTTCAGTCGGTTAGAACGTCGGATTGTGGTTCCGAAGGTCGGGGGTTCGAATCCCCTCTTCCACCCAGGATAAATCCCCGCCCCCACCGGCGGGGTTTTTTTTTAAAATATGAAGAGAATTTGGGTATACAGCGGAATTACGCTGGCCATGATATTCTGGTCACTATCCTTCGTCGGATATAAAATTGCTTTTGTCTTTTTTCAACCGATGGCCCTGATTTTTTTCAGGTTGGTCATCTCTGCCACGTTTCTTTCCATTGTGATCAGGTTATCCGGTGCCTCGCAGAAAATCGACCGAAAGGATTACGGGCAATTTATGTTGATGGCCTTTTTTGAGCCCCTCCTGTACTTCCTCGGCGAAAGCTATGGCATGAAACTGGTTACCCCCACTACAGGAGCCGTAATCGTTTCCACCATTCCCCTGTTGGCTCCGGTTGCCGCCTGGCTGATATTCCGCGATAAAATCAGTTGGATTAAAGTGGCAGGTATAGCTGTAAGTTTCACGGGAGTTTTGCTGGTCCTGCTGGGAAAAGATCTTTCACTCGCTGCTTCCCCCGCCGGAGTGGCGCTGATGATGGTAGCCACTCTATCAGCGGTCAGCTATAGTTTGATAATTGCCAAGCTTGCATCCAAATACAAACCGCTTACCATTGTCAGGGTACAAAGTACGCTCGGAGCCATTCTTTTCCTTCCGATATTCCTTTTTGCAGATTTAAAGGCAACCATGAGCATGCAGGTCACCTGGGATGCCATACTGCCGCTGTTTTTTCTGGGCATCTTTCCATCATCCATTTCGTTCATCTTTTTTACCGCTGCGATACGTGAAATCGGAATCACCCGGGCAAACGTATTTACCAACTTCATTCCGGTGTTCACCGCCATGTTTTCCTTCTTCCTCTGGGGCGAAACCTTCACCGGAACTAAGCTTCTGGGCATACCCTTAGTACTGGCCGGACTGATGCTGGCCCAGCTAACTCTGAAAAAAAACATCACCCCCCAAGCTTAACAGATACCAAGTGCACCTCTTTTTCCGTTAGCCATTTAATTTTGCTACTTTTCCGACCGATGAAAAGGATTTTCCAGATATGTTTATTAGCTGCTGCGATGGTTGCTCCATACATTGTTTCCGCTCAGACAGGCGGAAAATCCGTCTATCAGCTGCTCAATCTGCCGCCCACCGCACGCTCTGCTTCATTGGGCGGATGGATGCCAAGCATCAGGGATAATGATCCGGCTCTCGTATATCACAATCCTGCATTGGCCAACCGGATGATGGACGATCAGCTTAGCATGAACTTCTCCAGCTATATCGCCGGAATCAAGTATGGCTATCTGGCCTATTCTCACGATCTTGGAAAATGGGGCACCCCGGTCATCGGCATGCAATATATTAACTACGGTTCCTTTATCGAGGCGGATGAATATGGCGATATTCTTGGGAATTTTACCGCTGCAGAGTATTCACTCAACCTCAGTTATTCCTATGCGCTCGACAGCCTGATTTCGATCGGAGCCACAGTCAGGCCAATCTATTCAGTGCTCGAAAGATATACCTCCTGGGGGATCGCGTCCGATTTCGGAATTCATTACCGTTCAGCAAACAATCAGTTCGCCTTTACGCTGGTCGCCAGAAATCTGGGAACACAGCTGACCACTTACGCGACTCCAAATCGAGAAAAACTTGCTTTCGAAATCCTTTCGGGAATCAATTACAAGCTGAAACATGCGCCTTTGAGGCTTCACCTTACCGCACGCAACCTTCAGCAATTCAATTTGCGTCCGGCAACCGAAGCGTTGGCCGATGGCGCAAGCCCTATCCAAAGATCAGGTCACAATGCCACTCTGGCTCTTGACCACCTGGTTGCGGGGGTAGAGTTCATTCCCGGTGACCTGCTGGCTATCAGGATAGGGTATAACTTCCTCAGGCGAACTGAGCTGCGAATGGTTGATTATGGCGGCGCAACAGGATTCTCATTTGGCGCGGGTGTAAACCTTGGCAAATTCATAATCGATTATGCTCTGGCCAATTATCATGTCAGCGGGTTAACCCACTCCATCTCCCTGCGCGCAAACCTCGCACCAAGGGGCAACAAAGTTCCTTCACCCGCAATTCATTAACAATGAACATCATTATCGCTATTGACGGATACTCATCGTGCGGAAAAAGCACAGTAGCCAAGGAAGTTGCAAAATTACTCAGGTACACCTATATAGATTCCGGAGCTATGTACCGGGCAGTGACCCTGTACTGCTTAAGAAAAAACCTCGCACCCGGCGGTGTCGTAGACCTCGTGAAACTGCAGTCGCAAATTGATCAGATTAATATTCGTTTCATATACGTTCCTGAATTTCAGAAACATGAAACATTTTTAAACGGGGAGAATGTCGAAGAGGAAATCAGGAGGCCGGAAGTAGCTAATCTCGTCAGCCCGGTTAGCATCATCGGATTCGTAAGGGAAGCTCTCGTTAAGCAACAACGTGAAATGGGCAAGGATAAAGGCATTGTCATGGATGGCCGTGATATCGGCACCGTTGTTTTTCCCGATGCCGAGCTTAAAATATTTATGACCGCATCACCTGAAATCCGCGCCAAACGACGTTACGACGAAATGATCGCTAAAGGGGTAAAGGTTGATACCGCCGACATAATTAAAAACATTCAGGACCGTGACCACATCGATTCTACACGCGAAATCAGCCCGCTCCGCCAGGCCGATGACGCCATCGTTCTTGATAATTCCAACCTCACCCGCGAAGAACAGCTGGCTTTCGTACTCAAGCTGGCCAAGGAACGTATTTAACATTTGTGGGAATTGGAATGGGGGTTTAGGGCAAAAGGGCAAGAGGGCAAAAAGGCAAGAAGTAAAGGATTAAAAATAAGTAATAAGCTGAATAAGTGCGCCTTAAAATTTTACCCTTTAGAGCTTTCCTTCCTGCCTTTTTGCCTTCCTGCCCTTTTGCCCTATTTTATCCACCCGATACATCCATATTAATTATAATGCCTATCTTTGCGGCGTTTTTCGTTTTTAAAATTAGTTTTTACAACTATCTGTATGTCAATGATTAAGAAAGTTGGAGTACTCACCTCAGGAGGTGATGCCCCAGGAATGAATGCAGCAATACGCGCTGTTGTGCGTGCTGCCCTCCATCACAACCTTGAAGTCGTCGGAATTCGCAAAGGATATAAAGGAATGATATCAGGTGATTTTATCCCATTATTATCGAAAGATGTAAGTAATATTATTCAGCGTGGCGGAACCATTCTCGGAACCGCGCGAAGTGAAGAGTTCCGCACCGAAGAAGGACGTCGTAAAGCTTATGGAAACCTGGTCGGCGCAGGCATAGATGCATGCATTGTTATTGGCGGGGACGGCAGCTTTCAGGGTGCCGGAAAATTCAGCAGTGAATTTGACATCCCTTTTATTGGAATACCGGGAACCATCGATAATGACTTGTATGGTACCGATTACACTATCGGATACGACACTGCGCTGAATACGGTGGTGGAAGCAGTCGACCGCATCCGCGACACAGCCAGCGCACACGACCGGATGTTTTTTATCGAGGTCATGGGTCGCGGCGCCGGATTTATAGCACTGCACTCCGGGATCGCCTGCGGTGCGGAAGCAATTCTTATTCCGGAAGTGGATGGTCAGGAAGAAGCCCTGGATGCTTATCTCCTCGCCCAGGGAAATAAATCAAGCAATATTATTCTCGTTGCCGAAGGAAATAACGTTGGAGGTGCCGAACAGATAGCCAGTCAGATCTCGGTAAAATATCCGGAGTATGACGTAAGAGTTAACGTCCTTGGACACATGCAACGCGGTGGATCCCCATCGGCCTTCGACCGTTTCCTCGCCAGCCGTCTGGGTGTTGCAGCCGTCGACGCACTGATCGATAACCAGAGAAGCATCATGGTAGGATTTGTTAACCACGATATCGTTCATGTGCCATTCAACAAAACTATCAACACGAGCAAAAACCTGAATAAAATTCTGCTCGACGTAGCGGATATCCTCGCACACTAATAGGTATCGGGTATCAGGTATCAGGTATCGGGTATCGGGTATCAGGCTTGAGGTGTAGGTTTAGGTTTTGTTGAGATTTTTACCCTAATTGCTAACTTGCACTTAAGGTTCAGGACTTGCTCCTTACTTGGGTCTTGTGCCCTGAGTCTTTTTACTAATTTTTGCCTTCTGCCCTCTGCCTTATGCCATATTTCGTCGACATCCTGCTTCCTCTTGCCCTCCCGGAAACCCTCACCTACCGGCTGCCGGCAGAGCTTTACCCATCGGCGAAACCCGGTCAGCGAGCCATGGTCCATCTCGGCAAGAATAAAATTCTCTCCGGACTGATCTGGAAAATTCATTCCTCGCCTCCCTCCTTCGAAGCCCGGGATATTATCAGGATCATTGATGAGGATTCCATCCTCGACGAACGGCAGTTTAAATTATGGGAATGGATAGCAGGATATTATCTCTGCACAATCGGCGAAGTCATGAAAGCCGCTCTGCCCGCCTTTCTGAAAGAGGACAACCGCGATCCAAAGCGAATTCGCAAAACGAAAGCGGCAACCGATAACCGACAACCGATAACTCTGGTGCCCCTCAGTCCACGTCAACAGGAAGTGTTGGTCGATCTGAGATTGGGATTCACAAAAACCCACGTTCACCTGCTTCACGGAATCACATCAAGCGGAAAAACAGAAATTTATATACACCTGATCCATGAGCAGCTGGAGCAAAACCGGCAGGTCCTTTACCTGTTGCCTGAGATCGCTCTTACCACCCAGATCATCGTTCGGCTTCAGAATGTTTTTGGCGATCGCGTACTGGTTTACCATTCACGCTTTA
The DNA here is from genome assembly GCA_903832165.1 of uncultured Bacteroidota bacterium. Classification (GTDB taxonomy): domain Bacteria; phylum Bacteroidota; class Bacteroidia; order Bacteroidales; family UBA12481; genus UBA12481. The sequence continues at coordinate 5,015 of CAILAQ010000696.1, forward strand.
CCCAGGTCCGGCGGTTGAAAGTCTGGAATCAAATTTTAAAAGGACCCGATGAAAAGGGCCAGCTGATTCTTGGAGTGCGTTCATCGATATTCCTCCCGTTCAAAAGTCTGGGTTTGATAATTGTTGATGAAGAGCACGAACAATCCTATAAACAGCAGGATCCTGCGCCCCGGTATAATGCCCGCGATGTGGCCATTATCCTCGGAAATATTCACAAAGTCCCGGTTCTGATGGGTTCGGCCACTCCATCTATCGAATCCTATCAGCAGGCACACTCGGGAAAATATCAGCTGCACGAGCTGAATGAGCGCTTCGGCGGAATTGATCGGCCGGAGATTCTTCTTGCAGATGCACGTGATGCTCGCAAACGAAAAAAAATGAACGGGCCGTTCACCCCACTCCTCCTACATGCCATCGATGACACCCTGATGCGAAAGGAGCAGGTGATCCTGTTTCAGAACCGCCGCGGATATAGCCCGTATATTGAATGTCAGGAGTGTAAGGCCATTCCAAAATGCCGCAATTGTGACGTAAGTCTGACCCTCCACCGCGCACAAAGCAAGCTGGAATGTCACTATTGCGGATATGCAGAACACGTTCCAACACGCTGTCCTTCATGTACATCAACCAATCTCAGCATGCGGGGTCTTGGTACCGAGCGTATCGAAGAAGATTTACAATCCCTATTTCCGGAGGCCCGCCTGGCGCGACTGGATCTCGACAGCACCCGGTCAGCATCTGCCTTCAGCCGGATACTAACCGATTTTGAGGAGGGAAAAACAGATATTCTCATTGGCACTCAGATGGTCTCTAAAGGACTGGATTTCAGCAAAGTCAGCCTCGTGGGGATCATGGATGCAGATCAACTGCTAAACTACCCCGATTTTCGCTCTTATGAGCGGAGCTTCCATCTGATGACCCAGGTTGCCGGCCGTGCAGGACGACGTGATACGCAGGGAACCGTAGTTATCCAATGTTCAGACCCTGGTCATCCTGTCATTCAGCAAGTTCTGGAAAACAATCTTCCTGCATTCTACCAAAACGAAATGCACGAACGTCAGCAATTTGGCTATCCCCCATTCACCCGTCTGATCAGATTTAACATCAAACATGCTGATATCAAAGTTACTGCTGAAGCCGCTGCCGACCTGGCCTATATTCTGAAACAGGCACTGCCGGGTAAGGTGATGGGCCCGCAGGCTCCAATTGTCAGCCGCATACAGGGAAAATATATCCAGAATATCCTTGTTAAATTAGAGCGTAATCCTGATCTTCAAATCCGAAAAAAGGCAATAGCTTCGCTGATTAAGGAATTTACTGATAAAAAAACCTATGGCAGCCTCGTCATCCAGGCCGACGTAGATCCTCTATAATACAATATATATGTACTGGAAAAACGAAAAATTTATCCCGCAGGAATTCCTTGAAGATCCTGATCCAATGCTCGTACCAATGGTATATGAAGTATTCCGGGTGTATAAACATATCTCCCTGTTCCTCGATGAGCACATGATCAGACTCTTTCATTCGATCAAACTGCTGGGTTTCAGTGAACCGTGGTCGCGCAAGCAAATTGAACAACTTTTGTCGGATCTCCTGGACACGGAGCCAGACAGGATTGGAAATCTCAAGATCCGCCTGAGCTGGTGGCCCGAGCCGCATCTGGAGATCGGATATATTCCACACATGTATCCCACCCAAAAGGAACAGACTGATGGAGTGAATGTTGCAACATTCCACGCTATGAGGAATACTCCAAATATCAAGATCTGGAATGATGCACTCCGTAAAAGGACGAATCAGGCCCTGAAAGACCTGAATGTTTTTGAAGTCCTGCTGGTGAATGAGGAAGGACATATAACCGAAGGGGGCCGGACAAATCATTTTTATGTTAAAGACGGCACTCTTTTCACCGCCCCGGTGGTATCGGTATTACCGGGCATAACCAGACAAAAAGTATTGGATGCTGCTGACATACTGAATATTAAGTGGGTCGAAAAATATCTGCATGAAAGTGAAGTCGGCGCAGTAGATGAAATGTTTACTTCGGGAACCTCAGCCGGTGTGCAGCCCATTGCTACAGTAAACGGGAGACGGCTTCCCGAACACAGGCCAATCACAATGCAATTACAGAGTGTTTATAATCAAATGGTTGAACAACATATAGGACCGAATAATTATGGATGGTAAAATATATACGCAGAAAGATTTCGATAAGATCACTGACCGTACCGGCACCGAGAGCATTAAGTGGGATGGACGTGAAAGAGTATTTGGCAAGGCCGATGTAATTCCTCTCTGGGTGGCTGATATGGATTTCGAGACGCCGGAATTCATCAGGAAACGAATTGCCAAACGCCTTGAGCATCCGATTCTTGGATATACCTATCGGAGCTCCGCATTCTCCGGCTCATTCACCTCCTGGGTACAGCGTCGCCACAACTGGACTATCGACCCCACCTGGGTGACTTTTATGCCCGGGGTGGTAGCTGCAGTTTCTGTTGCCGTATTGGCTTATACGAAGCCTGAAGATGAAGTGATCATCCAACCACCGGTTTATCATCCGTTCTACTTTTGCGTTGAAGGCAATGGAAGAAAGCTGATCTTGAACAATTTGATTCATCAGGACGGAAGATTCACCTTCGACCTCGCAGGGCTGAAAAGACAGATCACTCCCAGAACTAAAATGCTTATCCTATCCAGTCCCCATAACCCCGGTGGAACTGTCTGGACTCCGGAAGAATTGAGAGGGTTGGTGGAGGTTTGCAAGGAACACGATATCATGATCGTTTCTGATGAGATCCATTCCGACTTGGTATTCAGCCCGAATGTTCACACGCCGATATTGAAAGTCGCTGAAGATTATAAACAGGGGATCTTCCTGACCATGGCGCCATCGAAGACTTTCAACCTCGCAGCGATGAGCTCATCAATTGTGGTTATCCCGGATGAAAATCAGCGGAAATTGTATGAAAATCTGGTGCACACTCTCCATATTGGATTAGGAAATGTATTTGGATTTGAAGCACTTGAAGCCGCCTATGAAGAGGGCGACCAGTGGCTGGATCAACTGATGGTTTACCTGACAGCAAACAGGCAGCTGATCTATGATTTTCTGCAAAAAGAGATTCCTCAGGTGGAAATGATGGTACCCGAAGCTACCTATATGACCTGGCTCGACTTCAGCAAATTCGGAATGACCCAGGAAGAATTAACCAAATTCATGATCGAAAAGGCTGGTCTGGGTTTGAATAGCGGTACTCAATTCGGCAAAGGAGGCGAAGGATTCATGCGTTTGAACTTCGGTTGCCCCCGCAGCATTCTCGAACTGGGGCTGATTCAATTAAAGAATGCGCTCCTGGAAAATAAATTGATTTGAGATTGAACCATTCATAAAGACCCGGAGAATTAAGGCATGGAAAAAATCGCGATTGCCGGAGGATCCGGACTAATAGGTCAGGCACTCATCCCGGTGCTTCAAGCTGCCGGATATGATGCATTTACTCTACGCAGGCCTTATTCAGCGGATTCCCTTTCCGGCGTTGCCTCGATAATAAATCTCGCCGGCGAAAATCTTTCAGCCGGCAGATGGACCGCTGAACGAAAAAAGAAGATCATTGACAGCCGCGTAAATTCGCTGACTGCACTTCGGGAGTTGGTCAACCACAAGTCATCCACAGTTAAAACATTAATATCAGCCTCAGCAGTAGGATATTACGGATCAGTTACCAACAACCATATTTATACAGAAACCGACCCGGCAGGTATAGATTTCCTGGCCGATGTCTGTCGTGAATGGGAATCGGCTGCAGACTCATTTGAACCGATGGGCATCAGGGTAGTTAAAATCAGGATCGGCGTGGTTCTCAGCGAAAAGGGAGGCGCATTGCCAAAGATGATGATGCCTCTGAAATTTGGTGTATCAGTTCCTCTTGGATCAGGCAAGCAATGGCTGCCCTGGATCCAAATAGAGGACCTTGTCAGGGTTTTTCTTTACCTCCTGCAACATTCCGAATTATCCGGCCCTTTCAATGCTGTTGCCCCGAATCCGTTAACCAACAGGGAGTTCATGAAACTTTTGGCTGTTCAAAAACACAGACTATTTATCCCGATAGGCGTTCCGGCATTTTTACTGAAAGCCCTGCTCGGCGAAATGGCTATTGTTACACTCGAAGGTTCCAGAGTTTCGGCCGACAAGCTGATTAAATCGGGATTTAAGTTTCAGGTTCCTGAATTAACCTCCCCCAACCCCCTCCTTAGAAAGGAGGAGGCAAAATAGTCCAGGCAAGTATTTGATATAATGCAAAATAGAGCTGTTCTTATCCCCTCCTTCCTAAGGAGGGGGCAGGGGGAGGTTCTTCGGGGCAGGGGGAGGTTACCACACCACAAATTTTAAATGCTTAGTGAGCCTTGAATTGGCCAGTGAGTCAATAAACTTATGATTTGGCTGATAATCAAGCAGCTCACCATTCGCCCGGCTCGCCA
>CAILAQ010000697.1 GCA_903832165.1 uncultured Bacteroidota bacterium
ATCGATACGGATGATGTCGCCACTGAGAATCCTGCCAACTGCGCCGCCGGATGCTGCTTCCGGCGATATATGCCCAATGGACAGCCCCGATGTGCCTCCCGAAAAACGTCCATCGGTAATCAATGCACAGGATTTATCGAGTCCCCTGGATTTCAGGTAGGAGGTTGGATAGAGCATCTCCTGCATTCCGGGACCGCCTTTGGGTCCTTCGAAAAGGATTACCACAACATCACCGGCTACCACTTCTCCACTCAAAATTCCTTCCACGGCATCTTCCTGGGCATGGAATACTTTGGCCGGACCGCTGAATTTTCTCATGCTGGATGGAACGCCGGCGGTTTTAACCACGGCGCCATTTTGGGCGATATTTCCATATAATACAGCCAGACCGCCATCAGGACTGTATGAATTTTCAATATTCCTTATGCATCCTGAGCTCCTGTTAGTATCAGTGGATGCATAATTATTTGATTGCGACCCCATTTCACGATTCATTCCACGTCCGCCAGGAGCGGATAAGGCATTTGTTAATGCTTCGCTGCATACGTTTGTGGAGAGGATATCAAACAGTTCCATTGCTTGCTGCACGGTGAGCCCATCTGCCCGGATGAGGCTGGTATCTAACAGACCGGCTTTGTTCAGTTCTGCCATAAGACTCATGACACCTCCAGCCCGGCTGAAGTCCTGAATATGATAATGTGACGATGGAGCTATTTTACACAGGTTCGGAGTTATTCTGGAAAGAGTATCGCAGTCGGCAAGGGTGAAATTTATTTCGGCTTCGCTTGCAATGGCCAGTAAATGAAGTATAGTATTGGTTGATCCGCCCATGGCGATATCCACGGTCATGGCGTTCAAAAATGCCTCACGGCTGGCAATGGATCTTGGAAGCACCGAGGCATCGCTGTTAAAGTACCAGGCATGGGCCATTTCAACGATACGATGGGCAGAATCTTCAAAAAGCTTGCGGCGGTTAATGTGGGTGGCCAGAACCGTGCCATTGCCCGGAAGGGCCAGACCCAGTGCCTCCGCCAGGCAGTTCATGCTGTTGGCTGTAAACAGTCCACTGCACGATCCGCAACCCGGGCAGGCATTTTCTTCAAGAGCAGCCAGGTCCGCCTCACTCACAGACTGATCGGCAGCTGCCACCATGACATCAACCAGGTCGTAATCATTCTCCCCTATCCTTCCGGCCTCCATCGGACCGCCGGAAACAAAGATTGCAGGAATATTCAGGCGCATGGCGGCCATCATCATTCCCGGAGTAATCTTATCGCAGTTGGAGATGCAGATCATGGCATCCACAGCATGGCCGTTGCACATGTATTCAATGCTGTCAGCAATCAGGTCGCGTGACGGCAGTGAATAAAGCATACCATTGTGTCCCATTGCGATACCATCATCGATGGCTATAGTATTGAATTCGGCTGCAAAGCAACCCATTTTCTCAATTTCGGCTTTTATCTGCTGACCAACATGCTGCAGGTGAACATGACCAGGAACAAACTGGGTGAAGGAATTCACTATAGCAATCACAGGCTGGCCAAAATGATGATTTTTCATCCCGTTTGCCCTCCAGAGGCTCCTGGCTCCGGCCATCCGGCGTCCGGCTGTGCTTGTTTCGCTATTTAGTTTTGTCATTTGTAAATTCATTAAACAAAAAAAAGACCTTCCTGGTTTTCCGGGAAGGTCTTTTTAGCTATGCGTTCGTATATTTATGACTATACACAGCCTTCCCGGTTAACTTCCCCCACGAGGAGGACGTTAATAAGGAGGAGGCCGATAATCACGTTATTCTTCACTTGTTTCTTTTATCAGATGCCAAAGGTAAAGCAGAATTCATGAATAAAAAAAACCCCGCCCATAGCCGTTCGTCAAATAGATAACTTAACAATCTGACAATCAATTCAAAAAAAATATATTTATATATTAATTAGTGCATATGTTCTTGCAAAACGACTTACTTAACAGAGGTTTTTCCCTTCTCTGCTTCTTTGTATATCGCTTCAGCGGCAACATTTGGCTTGTTATTATACCGATGATTTCCCAGGACGACAACTATTCTGGCTCCGGCTTTGCCAAAAAGGGCCTGGAGCTGAGCATCTTCTTCATCACCAAAAATACAAACAGGATTCATCTGTCTGATTTTCTTGATTTCATCAGGCACCGGGTAAGGATCCTTTTTGGCCAGGCCAATCATATCTCCCAGATGGATTTCGAAATCTGCAGTTTTTTCCGGCGATAAGGCAATAACTCCTGTTAATGAATTACTCAATGTTTCAGGAAGCCTGGCTGCTATGAAGGGTACCAGGCAGGCTCCGAAAGAATAACCGGCAATAGCGAAAGTTTTTCTATTCATCTGAAGCATATAATGCTGTATTGCAGAGGCAATGGCTTCCGCTGATTCCTCCGGAGTTTTCGCTTTCCAGAAATACTTCTGCGCATCCAGTCCGATTACAGGCATGCCTTTTTTGGCCAGATATTCGGCAACATCCTGGGTAAAGCTGGTCCAGCCTCCATCCCCTGAAATAAGAAACACCATTGGCAGACTGTCCTTACCTGCGGCGGCTATCGGAATAACAGGAAAATTTCCGGGCATTGGCATCAGTTTGCCGGCTGAAAGATCTCTTTCTTTAGCTTCCATTTGTTCGCTATAGGTTGGTGCCGCCTGAACTTTTTTAAAGGCGCTGATAAATTGAGGAACCCAGTTTGACATGACGGAAAAGCCGTGTCCGACTTTTGGCAACTCCATAAGCTCACCGGTATTCACTCCTTTAAGGTACTGTTTGGTGGCTTCAAAAGGACAAATCTGATCTTGCATCCCAATCAGGACAATGAAGGGGGCAGTGAGCTTGTCAGATGCCTCGAGATAGAATGATTTGCCTTCTTTTAAAACATGCTGTTTAAGTCCTGAGCCGCCGCACAGGGGTTTATCAATTTCTATATCCGGACAAAAGCCCAAAGAAACAGCTCCTTTAAAAGTGTTGGCCGGAGCCTGGGCCAGAATACCGTACACCAAGGTGGCACCTGATGAATAACCGATCAGAATCGGCTTCAGGTAATCAACCAGTTTATATTTTTTTTGAACCATCATACTCAACTGCTCAAAATCACCTGCCGGATAATAGCATTTTACCGAAAGTGTTTTTATCTGCCTGAAATAGGTCCTGATGTCAATTCCTGCCACAAGAGCCCCTTGTGCCACAAGCTTTTTTGCCATTTCCACCACCCCGCTATTCCAGCCACCATCACCGGAAACAAACAGGACTACTGAATTTGCCTGAGACGCCGGCCTGTAAATGGTGACTTTTCCAAAAGCCCCATACCTCATCGAATCAACTCTCAGGTCAGGATCGTTGCGTGCAGTAAGCTGGGAAAAACTTACCGGGCCCATCAGCAGAGAGACCAGGAATCCAAGGTTTATGATGGCCCTTATTTTAATCATTATCTGGTTTTATCACTTTAGTTAAAACGGCAGGAATCTGCAAAAGGTCAAAATCATCAGAATAAACCAGATATTTATTCCTCCATTCCGGGAAAAATTTCTCCTTATAGTTTCTCAACCCCTTATAATGTGAAAATGATTTAATCTTTTCATAGGCAAATTTCATTGACCTTTCCGGGAAAGTGCGGGAATCATCAAGTCCGCTCATTGGAGCAAAACCAAGGTTTACTTTGGAATAACTCTGCGATTTCAGGAATTTAAACAATTCAATCAGGATAAAATCAACAACTCCTCCAGGGGCATCATCGGTTTTACGGATCAGATCGTAAGTGCCTTCGCCGACGGAATAATCCGGAACAATATTAAGGAATGCCACAACTTTCTCTTCGGCATTTTCAACAGTGATAATAGTTTGCTCCTTCAATTCATTCCATACGAACATTCCCTGGGAGAAGATAATTTCACTGCGATCCATGCTTATCAGCCAGTCATCGGAGACCGCTTTCAGCTTTTGCAACACTCCATCTTTAATCGGCGGGGTGAGTACTTTTGAGGTATATCCCTGGTCCACCACCTTATTGATGGCATTTCGCAAAGCCTTGTTTTTGCCTCCATCGAGAGTAAAAGTATTCAGGTCGACCACCCCTTCTTGCCCAAGAAAGAGATTCTTTTTCGAAAGGTCCTTATAAAGCGGAAGGCTCTCTTCGGGTACCCGGAAATATATGCTCTTTAAACTGTTTTCATAACAATACTTATCAAAAAGGGTAATGCACAATTTTACCTGTACCATATCCTCAGCCACCGGATTTTCCAGGACAACAGCGAAGTTTCCGGCAGTTCTGTATGCGAGAAAGAAATCATAACCGTCAGGTGCAAATATTAGTTTATCGCTGTATGTTTTAAAATAATCCAATCCTGATTGCCCGTATTTGTCAACCAAAGCTTTCGCTTTTTCAAATCCTTCCGGATCACCTTCTGTTTTAGAAATATACGGCCGGATAATGGTGTAAAACAAGAATGTGAGTGATAAAAATCCACTGATATTAATCGAAATCAGAAAATCTTTGGCGAAACGACTTAAAGGAACCAGGTCGGAACCTCCAAGCAAAAAGAAATTTCGCGCTGTATAACGGATACTCTGCCAGGTATCGAAATCGATTCCGAAATGCCTTTTATCGAGAAAATAAAAGCCGACAATACCATAAATCATCACCGCGAAAATACTGTAAACGGCAGTTTGTATCCCGATGGAATGCATCCTTGGATTTCCCTTTATATAATACTCCTTTCTGGAATAAACAAGCATGGAAATAACTAGCAAAGCAACCGTAGCCTCCTCATAATCTATTGCTTTCGTCAGATGACCGACAAAGGAGACAATACTGAGAAACAGGGCTATCCACCAGGCACTCCGCAAACCTTTCAGCATGAAAACTGCTGAAAGAAGCATGAAAGCTCCGGCCACAAAAACCAGAAAATTTGATGCTGCCATGGCATCAAGCGGGATAAAATCCTCGAGCCTCTGAACCCTTTCGTGAAGGGCAGGTGTTGCTGCAGAAATAATATCGATGATGCCCAGAACGAATATCAGCACAGCTGGTATGATCCTCATCAGGAGCTTATTGATTTTCACGAGAAAGCCCAGAGCACCGAGAATCAACGGGAGCCAGAATTCGAAGAAACGGTAAAGGAAAGTGATGGCAACAGCCTCGATGCCGGTATACCCGAATCGCGTGAGCATGAAGGAGAGCGATACCTCCACAACCCCCAGACCACGCATGAAAGGGGAAATAAAAAGTGAGATCACCGTGGTGAGGTATCCCAGCATTGCATATAGGATTGAGGGATGAAAATTCAGCGCAAGCATGGCAATGTACACGCAGACGACACAGCAGATATCAATCAGGACAGATATCAGGATGGTTGATATCAGCTTACGGATGTCAATAGTATGACTGATCAGATCGCCCAGAAAAACTTCCATAGAGGGAAAAAATTTGATCGCCATCCGGTACAGAAATTTCTTTCCGACCAATGACTGGTATGCCATGAAAAGTGCCGACACTACCACTATCATGGCTGCTATACCATAAATTTCGCCGGATCCGGTTATTCCGCGTATCAGTGCATAGATGAAAATGGGAATGGCAACCACGATCACCGAGAGAATACCGGTGAAGGCATAGATCGAAGAAGCGAAATGAATTTTGGTTTTGGAAATGCCTTGTTTTTCAATTTCCCCGGAGAAAAATGCAAGTGAGGTTACCCCACCGGCCGGAATAAAAATGCTGATGAAATTTCGTTTCAAAAAAAGCAGAACGGAGGAAGCAACCGGCACCTTTTCGCCTACTGTGGCAAATGCCAGCCTGTACATAAGACCCTGGAGAAGAATATAAAGGAGAGTAACCGCAATACCGGCAGCAACATATGCCCATGACGATTTAAGCAAATTATCTTTTACTTCATGAAGTTCCGCCTGTTCATGCCGAAAAAACCAGACACCTATCGCGATAAAAAGAAACGTAAGAATAAACTGGAGAACCAGCTTTCGGTTTTCGCGGATCAGTTTGAAAGGATTTTTGCCCATTAATTTGAGTTTGATGCAAATTTACACAAAGCATTAATGAAGTACCGATGAAAATTTCAAGACCGGACTGTTACAAATCCGGATTCAGATCGTCTACACTCTGAATGCAAAAACAGAATTACAACCAATAAATTTAAAAGTCATGAAAAAAGTTAATACCCTGATTTTAGTTGCCCTTTTTCCACTGATGGCAATGGCGCAAAATTCAGCTGTCGACAAAGTATTTAAAAAGTATGGCGACCGCGATGGATTTACTGTTGTGACCATCAGTAAGGGGTTGCTGAAACTGGCAGCAAACATGGATGACGATCATCAGTCGCAGGAATTTCTGAGTCGGATACATGAGATAAAAATCCTGGCCACGGAAGACAACAATAACATCAACATATATGATGAAGTGCTGTCAGATCTGAAAAAGAGTGATTATGAAGAATTGCTGACATCAAAAAGTAAGGAGGAACAAGTTCTGATGCTGGCAAAAAAGGATGGCGATATTGTTCAGGAACTGATCATTCTGGTTGGCGGCAAAGACGACAATGCCCTGGTATACATATCGGGCAAGATGAACATGAAGGATCTCAGCAAGCTTTCCTCATCGGTGAATATAAAGGGTGCCGGTTTTGAGCACCTGAAAGATATCGAGAAGTAAGCAATCAGTTAAATTTATTTAGTTTCTCAAGAGCCCAGGTAAACCCGGGCTCTATTTTTATGAGTTTCCGATAGATTTCTCGAGCAGCAAAGGTGCGGTTTCTTGACTGATACCATGAAGCAAGGATCGTATTTGCATTCAGGTAATACCAGCTCCTACTGATAAATAAAGGATCCCTTTCCATCATCTTTATTGCCTTTTCATAATCAGCAATTGCCTTAATCTTAGATCCTCCGAATATCTCTGGCGTTGACCAGTTTTTGTTACCAGACTCAATCCATGCCTGGGGGCAGTCCGGAGCCTTTTGAAAGGCATTATTTAGTATCTTCAGGGCTTTCGGACCAATAAACATTGCTTTCTGCGGTTGGTAGCCGATTCTGAAACCATACAGCCCAGCGCGTAGTGACAAGTAGGTTGGATCGTCAGGAATCCTGATTAACAAGTCCTCCGAAATCTGCTCAACAACCTCAAGATAAGGCTTGGCCCTGGCTTTCTGACCACTTCCAATACAATAGCCGATAAAGCCGTAATGTGCCATGGCGAAGTCGTACTGATCGCTGCGTTCCATAACTTTCCAGTTACCGGCATTCAGCAACTTCTCCCAGGAATCCATATCACCATGGATGTACAGATTGTATACCTTTTCATTAAAGTCCTGGGCCATTAATGAATAACAAAACAGACTTAACAGCAGAATAATTCCGGCACGAATTCTCATCATTCTAATTCTTTGAAAGAGCCTCATTATCCTGATACTGCTTCTGCAGCTTAACCAGGTTTGATTTGAGCTCCGCGATTACTACCGTATAGGATGGATCATTGTACAAATTATTCATTTCGTGAGGATCCTTCTCGAGATCATACAGCTCCCATTCATCGATGTCCTGATAAAAGTGAATGAGTTTATACCGATCCGTACGGATACCATAATGTCTTTTAACTGCATGAACACCAGGGTATTCATAATAATGATAATAAATCGCTTTACGATTTTCTCCACTCAACAGTGATATTCCCTGAATGCTGTCGGGAACCGGCAACCCGGCCAGTTGCATGAATGTCGGGGCAAAATCGATATTCTGAACCAGGGCCTCTGATACCGTGCCAGCCTTGATCATACCGGGAAAGCTCATGACCAGTGGCGTACGAAAGCTCTCTTCATACATGAACCGTTTATCAAACCAACCATGCTCTCCCAGATAAAAGCCCTGATCGGAGCAATATACCACCAATGTATTTTTATCCAGCCCGTTCTTTTTCAGATAATCAAGCAGCCTTCCCACCTGATCATCCACACTCTGGATGCAGGCAAGGTAATCTTCCATATATCGCTGATATTTCCAAAGGGCCAATGCTTCTCCGGAAAGTTTTTTAGAATAAAAATCGTCCGTTATTGTTTTGTAATACTGATCCCACTCTGTGCGCTGAGCTGGAGTCATCCTTTTCATTCCGCCTTCCCAGGCCTTGTCGTCGCCGGTTATTGAATCGCCCTCGCGAGGAAAAACCTTCAGATCGTAATTGATTGTCATATCCTTGATTACAGACATTTCCTGCTCCTTTGCGGCACGGCCACGGTTAGAGTAATCATCGAAGAAATTCTCAGGAACCGGAAATTTTGTCTTGCTGAATAACCCGAAATATTTGGGTTCAGGCATCCAGTTGCGATGGGGAGCCTTGTTATGCACCATCAGCAGAAAAGGCTTGTTCTTGTCGCGATTATCCAACCATCCGATCGCCTGGTCGCCGATAACGGTTGTCGTATATCCTTCATATCGATGTGTTCCGGTAGAATCTTTCAGGTCGGGATTGTAGTAGGGTCCCTGATCAATCAGAATGCGCCAGAAATCAAAACCCACGGGATCTGATTTCAGGTGCCACTTACCGATGATGGCACTTTGGTAACCTGCCGGCCGTAATAATTTCGGCAGGGTCGACTGGGCACCGTTAAAGCGATCACTATTGTCGAGGAGTCCATTCATGTGGCTGAATTTACCGGTCAGGACAACTGCCCGGCAGGGAGCACTGATGGAATTTGTGCAGAATGCTTTATTGAAACGCATGCCATCGGCTGCAATCCTGTCAATATTCGGAGTGGAATTCAGGTGATGGCCATATGCCGATATAGCCTGAAAAGCATGATCATCGGACATAATAAACAGGATGTTCGGCTTATCATGCGCTTTTTCACGGCAGCCCGGCAGGGCGGCGGCAGCTAAAGCAAGTCCGATGGATCCTTTGTAAAATCTTTTCATGGTTATAGTTATTAACGGAGCGCTGAATATACGAAAATCAGCTAAAATCTAACCTGCAGCAATTCACGGCCCAACTGATGAATTGCGATCTCGATTTTTTTTGCCTGCTTAATTCCCGGATGCTTGATTCCTCTGGCATACTGGCGGATAAGGCTTGGATTGATACCGGCCTTTTTGGCAATGAGTGATTGCTTTATCGGATTGTGCAGCCTGAAGAAATCGCTGACATCCATTCGAAAATCGAAATCCCAGCTTTCGACATCATGAACACCTGATTCTTTCTCGTTAGCCGGAACATCTTCCAGAAATAAATTAATAGCTTCAACCAGGTTCTGTCTGATCTCCTCAATTGAATCACCCACAGTACCACAAAAATCAAATTCCGGAATAAAAGCGGAGTATCCTGTGTCAGTCCTCTCAAGGTTAACAATAATTGTTTTCATTTTATACCCCCTTTCTTTAATGTATTCATAACAAATCCTTTTCCCAATGTTTTTCTCGCATGGAACGGAACAATAATATTTCCCGGTTTATGCGGATGCAAGAATTTCATATGACTTCCTTTAGTGCTTACACAAACCCAACCATCTTGTTCCAGTATTCTGATTAACTCTTTTACTTTGAGCATAAATATAACAATTTTGTTACCAATTGAGCAACTCTATCATTATATAGATGCATCAAACCCGGGTATATGGAAAAACTGAGTTAAATAATCTTAACAGGAAACTTTATCTTAGTTTAATCTGTTTTACTATTAATTAAACTCAATAACCATGACCATCTGGAACGAAAGATACAGCACCGAAGAATTCATCTTCGGAAAGGAACCCAATCAATTTTTTAAGCAGAGCATCGACAAGCTAATCCCGGGTAAAATTCTTTTGCCAGCCGATGGAGAAGGACGCAATGCAGTTTATGCTGCAAAGATTGGTTGGGAAGCTTATGCCTTTGATGCCAGTGCTGTTGGAAAAGACAAAGCGCTGGACCTTGCCGAGCAGGAGGATGTCAGCATTAATTATGAGGTGAGCCTGATCGAGGACTATGAAATAGTGCCGAATACTTACGATGCCATTGCTCTGATTTATTGTCATCTGACAGCTTCAACAAAAGGCCCATTCTTTGAAAAACTGGTGGAATCACTAGCACCGGGCGGCATAGTCATTCTGGAAGGTTTCAGACAGGAGCAACTCGCCATGACTTCGGGAGGTCCGAAAGAACCGGAAAGGCTTTATACAGCCGGGCAGCTCGCGCTTGATTTCAAACAGTTATCGAAAGTCACCATTACTGAGAAAACTGTCTGGCTCGATGAAGGACCGGGACATCAGGGTGAAGCAAAAGTGGTGCGGCTGATCGGGAAGAAATAAAACTGGCAGAACAGCTGGTTCAATTTTGGCCGAACCTGTAGACGATATCGATATAGGGTATCCCGACAAACAGGAATTCAGAAAACTGCCTGTTATTGTAAAAACCAAGATCCAGGCTCATATTGTCAGTACACCATCGAAACCCGTAACCCAGAAGTTCAACGGGCCCAAAGTAAAACTCCTTGCTGGTCATAATCCAGTTTTCGATTATCAGGGAAATATTTTTACTTATCCTGCAGATCCCATTGATCATAATTACTGGCGAGATAAATTCATTTTCTCCTGTCCAGAACGGAATGCCTGCTCCCAGGGTGATATTGTAATCGGGACTGCCATAAGTGGCATTTCCAAAGGCAAAACCAAGACCCTTCACCGTAGACCCCTGACTGTCGGATCCTGCATATCCGCGGCCGTAAATACCGCCCGTAAATCCGGCACCGAAGTGCAGGTTTTTACTCACTTCGATTCCGATTTTGGGGGTAAAGGCATAAAGCGGAGGGATTTGTCCGCGCACTGTGGAAAGCAGGGTTCCGAGAAGGTCTGCACCGCCACCGAGAGAAAGCCAGTTGGTAACCCCGTAATTAAGAAAGCTCAGATCGAAATAAATATTCTTATAGCACAATTCCCCCTTTTTCAGGTTAAAAGCTGATGGAGAAAGGAAATAGTGCGTCGGATTCTGATTTGGAGTCCAGCCTTTGTCTGCAAGCGATCTTTTCTTTTTGGGTTGGTTGACCTGTGCCGTAATTTCATTTGAGGAGAACAGGAAGATCGTCAGGCACAGAACTGCTGTCAGGAAAAGAAATCTCATGGTAGTGATTCGAATATCATAAAGATACAAAAAAATCGATCACCTGCTTTTTCCTGTTGGGATAAGAAAACCCATAACCAGCGTTCCGATCA
The DNA here is from genome assembly GCA_903832165.1 of uncultured Bacteroidota bacterium. GTDB lineage: Bacteria > Bacteroidota > Bacteroidia > Bacteroidales > UBA12481 > UBA12481. The sequence goes on from CAILAQ010000697.1 coordinate 11,201, forward strand.
TTCCAACAAGGATAATCAGCAAACTTAAAAGGGTGGAGCGGGTCATGAATATCACAGATATTAATATCATGATCCACATAAAAACAACCGACAGCACCTTCGTTCGCAAGGACAAGGTTTTGTCGCGCTGCCAGTTAACCAGATAACTGCCGACATATCGATTCCTGATCAGTCGCTGATACAACTTATCTGAACTTCGCACATACAATCCGGCTGTAAGCAGCAGAAACGGAGTGGTTGGCAACCCGGGAATAAAGATCCCTGTTATCCCAAGGATGAGGCTGAGAGTGCCCAAAACAATAAATATGATCCTGATCAGCATAGGACGGTAAAAGTAACAAAAGTTACAACTCAGATCTTCCACAGGATCATACTTTACCATCGAATGCCATTTAAAACGCCTGTAGATGATGGCATCAAACAACATAAACTGACCGGCAGCCGCTTCCGCCAATCGGTGACAGGCATAGTTTTTCCCAAGCCATCCCTCCGGCAGCTCCCCCCCATGAATCAGTTTTATCGCACTAATACTCAATGAATCCGGATGTAATGCGGCCTCCTCCCGGATCCTCTTCAGATCTCTTAAGAGTGCTCCAATATTTTTCTCCTCGTTCCTTGCGGGGATCAGGATGGAAACCCTTGTATTCCCGGTCACCTCATGAGGACGGAGCCATTGCCGGGATACAAGATTGACAAAAACCGCCAAAAGCCGGAGGCCAGCAAACGCAATAAGTATGTAAAGCAGGACCATTAATCTTATTCTCCAAACCATGAGTAACATGTTCCAACCCCTTTTCGAATTTCAGCGGCCGGGCATGCATCGATTGAATTTCCCCCTGTGGATACATGAGCAATAAAGGAGAATATTTCGTAGGGGAGGACCTGCGTATCCTTCCTTTTTTGGGCGCAAATCATCCCGCAATTAATTTTTCCACGAATGCGATCGCGGTAACCAGAATAAAAAAGATCAGCTGAGCAAAATATAGCTGAGAAGCGAGCCGGTTTCTGGTTGTCACTTTAAACAAAGGAAAAAGTGAAGCCAGCACCAGTGATACAAAAAACCAGGTGAGATAGTTCAGGAAGGGCACGTTCCCACCCTCCCATTGCCACATTTTCATCCAGATGGCAGCCGGTTCCAGCAGAAAATCCAATACCACCATGAGAACAGCTGCCATCAGAGTCCGGATAGCGGGATTTTCTGAAACAGGCTGAGCCACAGTAACTGCAAGGTAGAGGAGCATCAGCCAGCTTATCCCCATGACCAGTGGAGCACCAAAAAGGGCCGGGCCCATATGCAGACTATATCCATAATGGCCAAAAAGGATACCGGTATTTACCCCAATAACCTCCACCAGCCAACCTGCCAGGAAAATCATGCCGGAAATCCAATATAATTTCCGGTTTTGGGTATGGTCGGCCATTCCGATGATTACCAGGCAAACGACAAAAGTCAGGGGTACCAGTCTGATAAAAATTTCCCTGCTCCAGGGAAGGGCCATTCCGATTATACCAACTGTGAAGAATATCCAGATGAATTTCCAGAGCACCTTTTCCGGGATACGGAACCGGCTGCGATGGTCATCATCCCCGGTCTGAAGACCAGGGCTATTAATAATGCTTCCATCAGGTTTGTCCTCGATCATAATATCTTATTGGTCGATAAGGTCGGCAACGATTTTTGCAGAAGCCAGGCATAAAGGGATACCTCCTCCGGGATGAACGCTGCCGCCGGTGAAATATAAGCCTTTTTTTTTGGTTGAAAGATCAATCCCGAGAGCAGCATTAATCTTCTTCAGAACAGCAGATCTTGTGGCAGCGATCTCCGAATCCCTCCCCTCCCCATTGCTTGCCGGGGCATTAACCATAACAAACCAGTTTTCATGACCGGGCAAATCATCCCCGGGTGCTCTTTTTGAACTGATGTATATATAAACAGTCGGATCGGAATACATCTTCTTCAACTTAAACAGATGCCGGAATTCCTCGCGGTAATTTTCTGTAAACAACACATTGTGCAGATCGAGATTTTCATGAGTGCCCGTCACTCCCCAGTAAAATATCGTTGCAGACGTGCTGAGAGCTTGCCTCCTGCCCCACTTAGGAGGGGTGCATTCAAGGAGCCCTGACCGGTAGAACGTATTGACATCAAGATCAGAAATCACGGCATCGTACGGGTAATCCTTTCCATTCAGCCTGATACCCGACACCTGATTTCCCTCGGCATTTCGGTTAACCCGCTGAATCATTGAATCAAAATGAAACCTCACGCCCGCCCGGATTGACAGATCAGTTATTTCCCGAACAATTGAATACATGCCCTTATCGGGAAAAAAGGATTTCTCGCGATCGCCTTGCCACCCTTACTAAGAAATGCCTGACGGGTCGGGAACGGCTGTTCAATGAAGACAGGAGCGGCGAGGCTATACAGATCGCATGCCTTGGTGAGATAATCCGCTACACTTGCCCGGTTTAAAGCAGAAACCTCTGAGGCTATCGAGAAAAAATTCAGCACCAACCCAATTCTACACAGTTTTCAATGGGTAGTAAACAATTACCGTATCGAGCACAAACATATCCGGGCCTTTCTCGATTCCATGGAGATGGACCTGGCCATGAAGACCTTCTCAAAAAAGGAGATCGAGGAGGACATTAATAAAGAATTGACCGAAGCGCTCGAAGGCACAAAAAGGCTGCATGAAGGGGTCAGAAACGGCGTTTATCTTGCCCTTCGTTACTATCGGGAACTACTCAGGAAAATAGAGAAAACCCCTGCAGAAAAAATTTTGCAGAGCCGCTTCCGGATATCCGGATTTCAAAAAATGCTGTTACTTGTTAGGGCCTGGATTCGAAATAAAATTGGAAAGATCAGGTAGATACGCACAATCGGCAGTGACGAACATATGCCTCTCTACGGCATTTTGAAATGTATTATTCCGCCTTATGAATCATCTTGCCAAGTCCCCGCTGGATCCGCTCGAAAGTCTCCATGCTCCGGTTAATCGGCTCAGATGAAAAGTCGCGGTATTTGTCATACTTATCATCCCCGAGATTAACTGCTGCGTATACCAGGATAGCCATCTGATTAGTGCAATTATTTGACACCCTCTCCACCAGATGATCCATATACGGGTGATAGGAGACTGATCCTTTTCTTCCGGAGAAAATGAAAATGATATCATCTGATGAGGATCGCTGTAAAAACAGATTGAAATATTCCCATTTCCGGCTGTCAAAATCGCGTATCACCGGATTATACCCTGTCCGGGAAACTATATTAAGCACCTGCTCCCGTGTTTTTGCGTTGGCATATAAATGAATTCCCATATTCAATTCATTACTGAGAACCAAAACTTTTTTCACCTGATAATCAAATCCTTGCTCAAGCTCCGACAATGGCGGACAGAACAGGACGATTCTTTTGTAGGCTACCAACGGATTGATTATTCGGCAAACCATAATGCACTTTTCACTCGTTTCGAGGATATGTTCGGTTTTATGGCCGAATATAAGATCGGTAAAAGTCTCTTTCATCGGCCAGCCAAGAATGATGGTCCGGATGTCCAGATCGCGGCTGATCCGGTTGATTCCGGCCGGCACGTTCTGATCCGCAACTACCAGGGTTTCCACTCTGGCGTCGGGCAGGGTAAATCCATGAACCAGTTTGAGCAGGTTATTGCGGACACGAATTAGTTTGGATTCAGCATCGCCCTCTTCGTCGACTACTGAAAGCACCCGAACGGGATGGTCGCTTTTCTTATCACGGATAAAGTGAGCAAATTCCATCAGCCCTTCCAGATGGATAAAATTGGCAACCGGAATAAGAATCGATTCTGGAAATGTAATCTCCTCGTCCATTTGCTTATCAGTGCCTTCTTCAGATATTACAATCCTTTTAGCAGCCCTCTCTGTTGCGAAGGAGGCCACCAGGCAGGTTACCAGGATCAGGATTATTGTTCCGTTCAAAATATTTTCATCGATGATTCCGGCTTTGAATCCAACCAGAATAACAGCCATGGTAGCTGCAGCATGCGAGCTGCTGAGTCCGAAAATCAGAAGGCCCTGAGTCTTGGAATACCCAAAGATTTGCCGTGTTGTACGGGCTGCCACATACTTCCCCACCAGCGCAACCGTCGTTAATACGAATGCCACCCAGATTGCTTTGGGCCCGTTGGTCAGGACATGAAGATCAACAAGCATCCCCACGCTGATCAGGAAAAATGGAATGAAAAGGGCATTGCCGATAAACTGGATACGGTTCATGAGCATTGATGACTGCGGCACGAGCCTGTTGAGTGCCAGACCTGCGATAAATGCACCGATGATAGGCTCAAGTCCGGCGAGCTGTGCGGCGAAAGCTGCAAGAAACACAATCGCAAGCACGAACACATAGTGTGAGGATTTTTCGCCTTCCAGACGGATAAAAAACCACTTGGCTATTCGGGGAACAATATAAAACATGATCCCCAGCAGGAGTATCATCCCAACAATTATCCTGACCCAGAAACCTGCCGGTAAACTGCCGGCATGGGTGCCTGTAATAATGGCCAGAAGGAGCAGAACGGCAGTATCGGTGATAATCGTTCCTCCAACAGTTACTGCTACTGCCTTGTTTCGGGATATCCCGAACTTTGTAACGATTGGATAGGCCACCATCGTTTGGGTGGAAAAGATACTTGCCGTAAGCAGGCTCGCTGTAAAATCATAGCCGAGAATATAATAGCAAGCCGGGAAGCCGAGGATCAATGGCAAGAAGAAGGTCAGGAATCCAAATCCCATACTGTGATATCGGTTGCGTCGAAACTCATGAATCTCGAGTTCCAGACCTGCAATAAACATGATATAGAGAAGACCGATGGTTGAAAACAGGTCGATTGCTGAATTTTTTGCCAGCAGATTCATACCGTGGGGACCCACAAAAACACCGGCAATAATCAACCCTATAATTCCGGGAACCTTGAACCGGCGAAATAATATCGGGGCAATTAATATGATCAGCAGGATCAAGGCAAAAATCAGCACCGGATTTTGCAGAGGCAGTTGAAACTGAGTATTAAGATGATCCCTGAAGCTTTCCATAGTTCTGCAAAACTATACAATTAAGAATTATGTAGCTTAGCCTTGCCAAAATCAAATTCCATTAGAAGTTTATACGTTGATGCGAAATACCTGGATTATGAGGTGTTAAAAACCATGACGGACCTGGCTGAAGAGGGATTTCCGATTTGTCTGAAGCAAAAACCTGATGAGGCGGGATTTATTAAAAATGCGGATTTTGATATCCTCTCAGAAAGACTAACCGAACTGGCTTCACCGGATAGGTCAGGCTGATACAGAGGAAACGCTGAAAAGAAATATCACCATTAATCTGGCGGGAAAGAATTTGAATATTGAGCTTGCTTTTAAACCTTATGAAAGTTTACTGCTGGAGATTGGAGCCAACGGCAAGTACAAGTTTATCAGCTTACCAGAGGTGAATTAAACTATTTCTTGCTGCCAAACCCGCCTCCGCCAATCATCAGCTGGAGAAAGAATCCATTTGGGCTGATATCAGGACCATCGGAAATTGATCCATTTTCGTATTTCCAATCGCCCGATTTATAGGCTATCTGGTAACCTGCTTCCAGACCGATGAACAATCCTCCGCTGGCATTATCTGATTTACTTCCAACCACGTTGTATATACCTGAAAAAGAAACTTTTAACAAGCTGGTTTTATAGTTAAGCGTAGCCGATTGAAAAGGTTCACCGGTAATAGTATGAAAGGAGGCCGTTTCATCTTTCTGATGAATAAAGACATTAAGCGTATTGCTTCCGATACCCAGCAAAGGGAATAACAGCAGACCCTTTTTATTTAACACTACATATCCTAAAGAAAAAAGTCCGTAATCGCCTGATAACTCTACCTTTTGATTTCCCTTTGTAAATGTTCCGGCATGAATATTTCCACCCTCTCCTCCAATGACAAAATTCGAGAATAAACAATAACCCGCACCACTCCCGACAAAAGGCTGGTTGGTGATTGCCGGATATCCGGCCGGAAGGAAATCATTCAGTTTATTGAACTGTATCGTATTGATTCCGGGTTTGAAGAATCCCAATCCTCCTGATACCTGGGCTGACAATTTGCACTGGCCAAGAATAAATATGGCAGCTGCCACCGATAGGGCAATAGATTTTGTTTTCATAACCTTTTGTTTAATATTGACCTAAATTATTTCAAAATTCAATCCCGTCAAATGAAAACCAGAAAAAAAGGCTACAAAGCCATGCTTGCCCTGACGATGCTTTTCACCCTCTCAGCGATCGTTACCTTGATTCCCAACGCCGGAGCCAGTAAAGTGAATATGATGGGTTACCGTTCGATTTGTTCAGCCGCGCCGATGAGTGTATTGATTCTGGTTATTTGTGCCGGGGCAACCTGCTATTTTCGAAAAAAATATTTTACTGAGTAGATTTCTTAGTTTTGGGTAGATAATCAGCTACCCATGAAAATCGCGCATTTAGCTTTACTGTGTTCAGGATGGTTATGTTATTCCACATCCATATTTTCCCAACAACCATCTGACGGATTTCTGCCTGTTTACAAAGGAATCTTTACTGAGCCGGCTAAAAAGATCCCGACTGCCTTCACCCCTGATGCTCCGATTGCCGGTAACGGCGATATTGGCATTGTTCTTGGCGGAACCCCTGACAACCTCTGCATTTATATATCAAAAAGTGATTTCTGGAAGGCTAAAACCGGATATCCCGAGGGAGGGCTTTGCCTGCCTGGTGGATTGAACCTGTCGATTCCGGAACTTAAGGGCGCTTCATTCTATGCCGAACAGGTCATTCAAAACGGCACGATTAAAGCTATTTTCAGGAAAGATGGAATAACATTCGGACTGAGAACTTTTGTGCCAGCAAGCAGTAACCTCATTGTTGTGGAAATTTATGCGACTGGCAATGAGTGCAACCTGACAACCAGTCTCTGGACGAAAACCGGATTTGAATCCCGAAATGAATCGGGCGAAAAGGATGGTGTTCAATGGGCCTGCCGACATTTCGACTCCCCGGATCTCGAATGGCCCTCGCATGTAGCCCTGGCAATGAATACCCTTGGGCACCGAGGCAATACCATTCAACTTAAGGGAGGACTGGTTACGACAATTATTGTTGGTGTCTGCACCAACCATGATG
>CAILAQ010000698.1 GCA_903832165.1 uncultured Bacteroidota bacterium
GGCATTGTGCGGTTCGCTCATCAATTATGTGGTATCCTATACCCTTGGCCGTAAAATCGTTTATGGTCTGGCCGATACCAAGCTTGCTCACATGATCTTTGTCAACAGCGAAAAAATTAAGAAAGCTGAAGAATTTTTTATTAAGAATGGGAAAAGCGGCACCCTCATTGGCCGCCTTGTTCCAGGAATACGCCACCTCATTTCAATACCTGCCGGTCTTGCCAAAATGCCTTTGAAAACTTTCATGCTATGGACATTTATTGGCGCAGGCATCTGGAATATCATACTCTCCATGCTTGGATATTTCTTCTATTCGCAGCAGGAACTGCTTAAGAAGTATTACGAAGAGCTCAAGTGGGGAGTGGTTGTGGTTGGGGTAGTTTTTACCATTTATCTGGTAGTTAAGACGATTCGAAAGAGAAAAACGAAAAAGATTCGTGACACGAAACACGAAACACGAAACACGGAACCCCGTTAACCGCTCTTCCGAGTCACGTGTCACGCGTTACGAGTCACGTTTTTTTCCATCACCCGTCACTTGTCACTCTAAGCAAATTTTTTATCTTTGCCGCCTCATTGTCCTGTGGTGTAATTGGCAACACGTCTGATTTTGGTTCAGAAGAGTCCAAGTTCGAGCCTTGGCAGGACAACAGCCCTTTAGAGTTGCCAACTTTTAAAGTTGGCAACTTTTCTTTTAAAGCTGACAGCTTTAAATGGTTTACATTCCGTAGCTATTTGACCAGTAGTCTTATTTTCAGGATCAATACATAGGTCGCTTCGTAAACCGCAGCTGAGATAATCACTAATTTTGGTCATTGAACAAACCAAAATAAATAAAGTGATGAGAACCCCACTGAAACTCCTGGTTTTATTGTGCCTTTCCCTTTTACTGTGGAATTGCGAAAAGCAGGTAAGGTATAACAGGATCGAAGGAACCCTGACGCCGGGCTTGGATATCAGCCAGACTGGTCTCGACTCCATTCCCGTGGTCCTTGCAAAAATATATGATACCATCGACTTTAGTAAAGCGACATTTACACCAAACGATTTTGATGGTTATACTTCTGTACTGACAGATGCAGGAGGATATTATCATTTCGACAGTCTGCCCGATGGAAACTACGTAATAGCCTGCGGCAATGGATTTAAATTTGCCGATGTTGATTTTGCCAAGGTATCGGCATTGAAAGGTGCGGTATACGAGGTTAACAAAAGTGTTAACAGACTGCCTTCATCGAACGGTTTCGAATTATATGTAACCCAAGTAAAGAACGAAAGCATTTGTAAAATATTCCAGATTGAGTTTTTTATAGAAGGTTACTCTCAAGCTACTGAGATTGTGGTGGAGCCTGGCAATCAGCATGCACAAACCAGCTACTTTAATTTCTGGTTGGAGGAATCTAACAATCCAAGTTTTGAATTATCGGTACTGAGAATTGATTCCGTTTTCAAATCGCCAAGAGTTTTTTTCTTCAAAACTAATTCTACGGTGGACCTGACCCATTATTATGGTTGGTATAATAACCAAAGATATACCGATTATGTTATGATGACGAAGGGGTTTTGGTTCGGCCATTTTATCCAGGTTTATTCGCGGGAAGGGAAAGCCATCCTATTTAATTAAAGTATTTCAACCGCATTTTAGCTGACAGTTTTTCTTTTAGAGTTGCCAACTTGGAGGAAAAGTTGGCAACTCTAAAAAGCTCTCGTCATTAAATTCTCAAAGGATTCAGGTAGTTCATGGAAAGGTTCGCTACTGGTCCAAGAACACCGACACGGTATTCAATATTTCCAGGGATTATTCCAGCCAGGCTTTATATCAATTTAATAATCCTGAGCGGCTGGTTATGGATGCCATGGGAAACCGGGCACTGAAGGGTAATATCGCTCTGGAGGCATTCCTGGAAACCTCCAACTATTTACTGATCGAAGGAGAGGCTGCCAGGAAGCCATTTCTGATCTCCTATAATAAAAAGACCGGCTTCGGGAATCAGGTTTTCGCCAGGGGAAAGTGTGGAATCCCCCACCCTGAGAAGTTCGGTATTGAGAATGACCTTTTCGGTTACACCCCGATATCCACAACCTGGGATGTTGCCAATATTTATCAGGGTAAGTTGATACAGATCCTGCACCCTGTGCTCATTGAGGCCATTGATGAATGGCTTCATGAAAAACTCTACGATTGCCTGACTACCAGCCAGGCCTCTCTTCCCGCAAAGCGCGATGAACTGGTGAAGCTGATTAAAAATATGAATGAGAATTCCGGACCGATTTTGATGGTGATGACGCTGAAGTAGGACGTTTAAATAAGTCTCAATCCGGATTTAAGGATTTGATTTGCAAGCGGATTATCAGGTGTAAAATCTGAATGATTAAAGGCATGAGGTTCAATAATGGTCTCTTTAGAATTTCTTAACACCATCAATCTGACTTCGGTCTCGAAGCTATATGAATCATCGGACAAAACAATCGCAATGTCTATATCACTATCAGCGTGCATCGTGCCTTTGACAGCTGAACCGAACAGATAAGCTTCAGAAAACTTAATCCTGTTTCTTTTTAACCGATTAAGGTAAAGCTTACTGATTTTTACAACAGATTCTTTATCCATGCTCGCGTTACATCAATATTACTCATCCAAGTTTTAGTAAATTCCTCAGTACAAAGTTGGCGAAAACTCTGTTTGTAATTGTCATATCTGGCGTTAATAACAAAAACCCTCGCCATCCTCCAACCTGTCAGGTTTCCAAAAACTGACAGGTTTTTTCATTTAAAGCTATAAATCGATATGATCGGGTTATCATCAATCGTTGTATTCTGGTAGATATCGTAAAGCTTCGGATTCGATGATTTAAATTCCGAGACTTTCTCAGCGCTCAATTTACTCAGATAATCATCCATCTGTTTTTTGAAGTCAATAGCAGAAACGTAACCGATAACCTTGTTGTCAACAGTTCCATTAACAGAATAGAAATTCACAAATGCCAGATCATTAACAAAGCTTTTTAAAGGCACCACAATAGATTTTGCCTGCTTTTTATTATAAAACACAAGGTAAATTTCTCTCCCGACGCGAAACTTAAAGTACACATTTTTATCGGTCTGCTCGAATCCCCAAACCTCAGTAATGTAATTGGATTGCAAGGTCTTATAAGTCTCTTTGTCCAGTTCCTGACCCAGAGCCAGATATTTTTCAGGAACACTTTTTTCGCCGAAATCAACCTGATAACAGGGTTTCAGTCTGAGGTTATCCAATTTATAAATCGTGCAGGAACGCTGAGGGTTAAAGTAAAGCTCACCCCCGAATTCTTTAATACAGGAGGCATTTGCCGCGGCTTGAAATTTGCCCCAGGGAATAAAATCATTTTTAAAGGTTGATAATGTGTTTCCCTTTGCATCGGCTAATAGAACCTCGGTATCGAGTGGCTCCTTGACATCCTTACCATGCAGACCGTAATATTCCGAAAAGTACAGGTAGTTGCCCTTATTATCCTTACCGATGCTGGATGCCACAAATCCGTTATTTGTTTTGATAAATTTCCCGTTGAAATCATAAACCAGTATCCGTCTTGTAAAATCCTCATATATCTCGATCAGGTGGTTTTGCTTGTCCACAATCATATCTGCAAGCTGAACATACTCGCCCGGACCTCTGCCGAATCTCCCGATTTGCCTCACAAACTTCCCGTCTTTGGTATACACATATATCTTTCGGGTGCCATCAAAAATGATGAGATAGTCGTCGACCAACTGGATGTCTGCCGGATAAGTCAACAGGCTCTCTTTGGGCGTTTCCAGCTTAATAAAATCGACCGAGCTGAAGACATCGGAGACATTCACTTTTTCATCTGAAGCCTTGCATTTTATGGTGATGGGCTTCGTTTGTGCAAAGCTCAATAAGGTGAGCTGCAGGAATGCAATCGTAATGGCAAATGTTCTTTTCATGGAAGATGGTTAAGTTTTATTTTTAGAGCTGACAGCTTGGAAGAAAAGCTGTCAGCTGTCAGCTATTTGACAATTACCACCACCGGGTTATCGTCCTCTTTTAGCTGGTCAACCATCTTGAAGAGTTTTTCCCTCAGCTCGGGCCGTTTCAGTTTCAGGGTTGTGGTGGGCTTATCCTGAAAAACAGCCTTCAGAACTTCCGGCGCAGCCACTGAAACCAATTGGCTTTCAGAACCTGAATTTGGCCAAAAGGGGAGACCTCCGTCGAGGTCATTCACAAATCCAAGGGAGGCGTCGAAGAATTTTTTAAACTGTTCGTTGATTTTTAAACAGGTGACCTTTTTATCCTTTTTATGGTAATACAGGTTCCTGATCTGCTGCCTTTGAACGATACTGATGAAATAATACTTTGGTGTTTCAACAGCAATTCTGATAAATGAATAGGGCCTGGCTTCTTCCATGATCCGTCGTCCATCCGTACTGATTTCCCTGGGCATTTTATCCGCCCCTAAATTGAAAATCCAGATGGGCTGAAATCCTTTGTCGGGATCCAACCGGTAAACCGTATCGAATGGTTGCTCAACGAAATGCACTTCATCTCCGATTTTCTTTAGCTGAGCTTTGGGTGCAAAGGCACCCCCGCCATCTTTTGGCCGGCCCTGGTAAAGTGGCACCGATTTTAATATTTTGCCGATATTGTCGATCCACTCGAAATGTGCTGTTTCGTTCGGAATTTCAGAAAAAGGCAGGTACATGATACCGATTCGGTCAGGGTTAATCGCGATAACTTTTGCAGCGCTCCGGGTTAACGGAATGCTGCCGATGCACTGCCGATTAAAATTGAAAACCAGCAACTTTGAAGGGTTATCGTTCAGAATATATATCCTGTCGAAATCTTCCAGAAACGAATACCCAAGTATTCTCTGATATTCATTCGGACCCTTGCCAATGGCGCCAATTTCACCGATATATTTTCCCTGTCGGGAAAACAATTTCAGGGGCACATCATCCAGCTGGTGCTTATCATACACAACAATATACTCTTTCAATACCTCCGCCTTTATATTCCGGTAATCTCCCAAAATACATTCCGGGGTTGTTTCGAGCGGCACATACTCGATATTGTCGGCAATCGTTGAGAGTAAAACAGGGGCATCGGCATTCAGGGCAGCAGACAAATCAATTACGCCTGTGCTTTGACCCCGGGTTTGAGCAGAGCTAAACGCCGGGACCAGTAAAAGTCCGATAACCAGGAGGTGGGCCAGGTTTCTCATTCACAAACTATTATTGCTGTCAATACTTCAATTGATATTTTATCAAACTTTATTCTTAACACATCTTACAGAATGGCCGTTCGCCACTGGAAAACCGGCTCTTCCCAGTCCGCTAGTCTTAATGTAAACACCCCGGGTCCAGGCTTTTTTATCATCAACCCGGGTCGAGGTCCAGAATTGCACGGTTTCCCTGATAAGAGCAGAAACCGTATCTTTCATATATATATTTCCACCTGTAAAGCTTATACCACCGGGCAATGCGGAAAAACCACTCTCATTGTTTCCTCTTTGATTATCGCCCCATCCGGTAGTGGACATTAATTTATTGTCGACCCTGCCCGACAGGCGCCAGTTAACGCTGTCTGCCTCCGCTGATGACATTCCAAGGAATTTCTCCATTTGCTTCCATTCATCATCAGATGGCAAATGCCATCCGTCAGGGCAAACGGTATTAGCGAGTTTCCAATTATACAAACATCCGTAGGTAATGTATTCCTGAGTTTTCTTTGCAGCGCTAACATCGAATCCCTTATAATCATATACGTAAATACCCTGATCGGTAAAGACCGGAGTTACGCTGGGCAGATAGGCCAGATTTTGTGCCATCCACCATTGATCACCGATTTTTACGGTTTCGTAAGTCGTACCATCGCGGGAATCGATGAGTTTTCCCTTCTCCTGGGCCTGAACCGGGAGTAAGCACAACGCTAATAATAATGCCGATATGATTCTCCGGATATTCATAGGTATAAAATTAGGGGATTTTTCTTTTAGAGCTGACAGCTTTTCTTTTACAGCTGACATTTCTTTTACAGCTGACAGCTTGGAAGAAAAGCTGTCAGCTGTCAGCTGTCAGCTCTAAAAGGAAAGCTAACTTTGCAAAATGAAACATAATTTTTGGAAAGTTGCGTGGGCATCATTATTGGTTCTGCTATTTTTAATTAACGGGTGCACGAAAGATCCGCTCTCCACGGCTACTGATTATTCAATCTCTGAACATTGGCTTGCTCTGCCCGCACCCTCAAAAGCGATAGATGTTTTTTATGTATATCCGACAGCCTGGTACAAAGTATCCGATACAGAACCTAATATATGTGCCATCGACAACGCCATTATGAAGCAGGGCTCTGTTGCAAAATATGCCAAGCAGGCCACAGCTTTTGAGACATTTGCAAATGTATACGCACCTTATTACAGGCAGGCCGATGCCGTTTATACCCTGAGCCTTTCCGAAAGTGAAAGGGAAACAGTGGTAAGGAGTACTCCGTTAATGGATGTAACGGCTGCTTTTGATTACTATATCCAAAACTTCAATAATGGCAGGCCATTTATTCTGGCCGGTCATTCGCAGGGAGCAAATGTTTTACTGTTTTTGCTATCGGATTACATGGCTGAACATCCGGAGGTGTATAAACGGATGATCGCCGCTTATATAATCGGATACCCTGTGACTGCTGAGTTTATGGCAAAATATCCTCATCTCAGATTTGCGGAGGGTCCTGATGATACGGGTGTCATAATATCCTGGAACACGCAGTCGCCGAATGTCAAACCCGGAGCTAATCCGGTTGTTTCCGGAAATGTTGGCCTGGTGATTAATCCGATCAGCTGGACCCGTGATGAAACCCTTGCCACAGCGGATGAAGGATTGGGTTCGTTTATGCCTGATCCGTTAACCGGCAAATTTGTAAAAGTGCCGCAATATGCCGATGCAAAAATCGATAAAGCCAATGGCGTATTGATATGTAGCTCGGCAGATGAACAGGCGATGTTTAAGATTTCAGGTGGCATGGGCCTGGGAGTTTACCACAGCTTTGATATTCCATTCTATTATTTTAATCTTCGGGAAAACGGGGAGAACAGGGCGGAGAAATTCCTTCCATTTTAGAGTTGCCAACTTTAGAAGGAAAGTTGCCGGCTTTTCTTTTAGAGCTGACAGCTTGGAAGAAAAGCTGTCAGCTTTAGGTACCTTTGTGCCATTAATTGCGCAGGAGTAAATGAAATTAGGGACAAAACTCAGAGTTTTACTTTTTGTCAGGCCACCGATCTGGATACGGAAAATTTCATCGGGGTTAATCTGGAGGATACCTACCGAAGAGCAGGTGCTGTTTTTAACTTTTGATGATGGCCCGGTACCCGGATTAACGGAATGGATTCTCGGGGAGCTGCAGAAATATGATGCCAAGGCAACCTTTTTCTGTGTAGGCGAAAATGTGGAGAGAAATCCTGAGACCTATTTAAAAATCTGTGCGGCAGGCCACGCCGTTGGAAATCATACCAATACACATTTGAACGGCTATCGTATCGGTTTCAGGAAATATATAAAGGATGTTTACCGTGCGCGCAGATTTATAGATTCCCGGCTGCTCAGGCCACCATATGGGAGAATCAGCCCACTGGCCGCACGAATCCTAATGCCCAGATTCCATATTATCCTCTGGGACGTGCTCAGCATGGATTATGATCAGGAGCTGGAACCCCGGATGGTGATGTATAATGTGGTTTCAAAAGCACAACCGGGCAGTATCATAGTATTTCATGATAATCTGAAAGCGAGAATAAATCTTGAGTATGCATTGCCTATGGTTTTGGATCATTATAGCAGAGCGGGCTATAAGTTCTTATCTTTGAACGCGATCTTAACCTGAAAATTTATTGTATGAATGTATTGCTGATAGGTTCCGGTGGAAGGGAACATGCCCTGGCCTGGAAACTGAAACAGAGCCTCCTGTTAACCAAGCTATTTATTGCCCCGGGTAATGCCGGTACAGCACTTTGCGGCATCAATGTGCCCATTGCGGTGGATAATTTCCCTGCATTGGCACAGCTGGTCAGAAGCGAAAAGATAAAGATTGTTGTGGTTGGACCTGAAGATCCGCTGGTAAAGGGCATCAGTGATTATTTCAAGGAGCAGGACGATCTTCGCTGGGTTGGTGTTATCGGTCCTGATGCGGCTGGTGCGAGGCTCGAGGGTAGCAAGGATTTCGCCAAGCAGTTCATGGAGAAGTATAGTATTCCTACAGCACGTTACCGCACTTTTTCGGTGGGCAAAGGGAATGAGCAGACCGCACAGGCAGAGGCCTTCATCCGATCGATGAACCCGCCATACGTATTGAAAGCTGACGGACTCGCTGCCGGTAAGGGCGTGGTTATACTTAATGAACCTGACCAGGCTGTCAGTGAACTAAAAGACATGTTTGCCGGCAAGTTCGGATCGGCCGGGAAAAAGGTTGTGATTGAGGAGTTCTTGTCAGGCATCGAGCTCTCCGTGTTTGTTCTTACAGATGGCGATTCATGGGTGTTGTTGCCGGAAGCCAAGGATTATAAAAGGATAGGTGAGGGCGATACCGGTCTGAATACCGGGGGCATGGGGGCTGTTTCTCCGGTAAGTTTTGCCAATGAAGCCTTTATGGATAAAGTGAAGGAAAGGATTATCGAACCAACGATAAACGGGTTAAGGGCATCGGGTATCAGGTATCAGGGATTTATATTTTTTGGGCTGATCAATGTTAAAGGCGAACCGTTCGTTATAGAATACAATGTCAGATTGGGGGATCCCGAAAGTGAGGTGGTGATACCGAGGATCAAATCCGACCTGCTGGAGCTTTTTGCTGCCACTGCCGACCGCAAGCTTAAGGGTTTGCAACTCGAGATATCTTCTGAATCAGCTGCAACGGTCATGATGGTTTCAGGAGGCTACCCGGGAGTTTACCAAAAGGGACTGTCCATATCTGGATTGGAAGCCGAAACGGGTGGAATCGTATTTCACGCCGGGACCACTGTTAAGGAAAAGAAGGTGGTTACCAATGGAGGCAGGGTGCTGGCACTCACTTCGCTGGACACAGACTGGAAGGATGCACTGAAGAGGTCATATAAAGCGGCTGAGGGCATCAGTTTCGAGGGTATGTATTATCGTCGCGATATCGGTTTTGATTTGTAAACAAAGGCGATATGTTTGGGTTTATCCGGTCCATACGTTTGTCTGTACAGGTTATGATCCCGATCCTGGGACTGATCTTGTTTGCCGTGGCATGGTTTCTTCCAGGAAACATGCAGTCGGTGGAGGTTTCAGGCAGCGGATTGTACTATCTGCCCAAGGAGGGCTGGTTGTATAAGTACTGGCTTGAAATGGCCCGGTTGCCGCTGTGGGCGCAGATTTTACCTTCGTATCTTGTTGCTTTGATAACCGCATTACTGCTTGTAGAGAACGATAGGAGGAACCTCCTGATGTTCCGCCGTTCCTACGCGATGGCTATTGTATTCCTGTTACTTTTAGGCTCATGCGGGCATTTCTTTATTTTTCATCCCGCCTTCATTGCCGGCCTTCTTATGGTACTCAGCCAGCGATATCTGCTTAATCTTTACAAGAAGGAATCCGACTATTCGATTGTTTTTATGACCGGGTTTACCTGGGGTGCCGCAGGGCTGATTTATCCACCTCTGATTATTCTTACGCCGGCCATTCTATATGGTATGCTGATGATGGTTGCAACTGGCTGGAGACATTGGATCGTCATGCTGATGGGAATGGTCATTCCAGCCCTTCTGGCAGGGGCCTGCTGGTATCTGCTGGGTGATCTGGATTATGAGGTGCAAACCTTCTTTTCGTGGTTTAAAATACGTCATACAGGCATTCCTCTATTTATACGGAAAGAGCCTTTTATAGCTGCCTGGATCGGTCTGGTTCTGTTGTGGATATTTATAGCATCAGTAAAGTATCGTAACCCGAAAATACAATCGAGACAGCTGTTTCGGACCAACTTTCTGCTGTTCTTTCTCACCCTGATTATTGCGGCATTCATGGAGACCGTTTCAGTGGAATTCATTTGGGTGATGATCATTCCGTTGTCCTATATGATGACGTTTTGGGCGCTGGAGGTGAGAAAGGGGTGGGTGCGCGATTTATTCTTCTTGTCGCTCCTGCTTTCCTTTGCATTTTTCAGGATCAAAGGTCTGATGTAGGGCTCAGTTTTTTACAACCCTGTTAAAGCTTACAGAATTGTTTTCAGCGGTAACGCGGAAGATGTACATTCCTTTTGACAGGTCGGAACAGTCAATGGTGGTGTTTTCCATGGTCAGAGCCTGAGTTGAAACAACCTGACCCATCATGTTTACAACTTCGAGTTTCTTTTCAATACCGTTGAACCCATTCAGCTGAACGGTGAAGTTTCTTACGGAAGGATTAGGATAAACGTTCAAATTGCTTTCTGATGAAACCGTACTGACTCCGTTTGTGATATCCTGTGTCAGGGTGATGATTTTCGTATCACCGTTAGTGATTGATTTAACTTCGATGGTTGCAGTGCGGGTTGAACCGTTGTTGGCATTAACTTCCACAGTGATATCACCATTGTTGGTACCGTTGGTTCCTTCAGTGATGTGTGCCCATTCACTACCGTTGGTAACTGAAGCAGTCCAGCCCATGTTGCCGGCACCTTCGTTTGAAACATTAAATGTGGTGTTGGCAGCAGCTGAACTGATGGTGCGGGTTGCAGGGGCGATTCCCATAACCTGCAGAGGATTATTACCGAAAGAAACGGTGAAAGAGATGGTTTCGCCGGCAGTTCCGATGTTGGTGATCTGAACACCGCCGTTTGAGCCGTCGCTCAGGAAACAGGAAGCAGTTGAATTTGCTCCGAAAGTGGTGCGGTTTGCATCAGCTGAAAAGAAAGCATTTGCCAGGTCGCCGTCAATGGTGGTGGTACCGTTTGGCCTGAAGATGTAAAGTTCATCAGGTCCGAAACTGTTACCGTTCAGTGAAGGATTAACGCGGTAGATAATCAGGCCTGAGCCTAAAAGCTGTGATTCATAAGTTCCGGTTGCCTTGCGATATTCAACAACAAAGTATTCTGAGGTGCTGTTTGGGGAAGCGATTTTGAAAGCTGCGAAAGGATCGTTTGCCAGCGGCTTCAGTGAATAGGTTCCTGCTGCAGTGATCTCAGAAATAGTGTTTGTCCAGTGGCCGTATTTTTCTTTTGTATAAACAGTATGGTGCTGCGGAGGGTTGGTTGTTGATGACATGGCATCCCATGGTCCAACCGGGTTGACGGTATTGTTGCTGTAATGGTACAGATCAGGAAAACCAAGCGAGTGTGACATTTCATGAACAAGAACATTCAATCCGAAAACAGAAGAGATCTGCAGGTTGTAGTTCCATACTCTTGCCTGGCCAACTTTTACGTTGAAGGCGTACAGTGCCCACTGGTGCGGCCACAGCAAGAAGGCCCATCCGTCGGTTGCTCCCTGGATTACGAAGCAAATGTTATCAATCTGGCCGTTATTGTCGACATCGAAATCCAGACCGGTTGCTTCCAGTTGTGTTTTAACTGATTCAACAGCACCTTTCAGCAAACTCATTTCGCGGGTTGCCCTTTCGGCATCAGTCTGAAAACCGATTGTGTTGTTGGTGGCATTATACCTGCAGTAATACTGGCGGGTTTTTGTGTCCTGATAAGAAACAACTGTTTTACCGGTGGTTTTAGGGTAAAGTGTAGAATTGATGGTAACCTGTGAACCGCTAACTTCCTCGAAGTACTGCATCATGGAAGGAGTTCCGGTAGCGTTGAAAGCTTGTTCGTATTTAGAAACCTGATCAGTGTATTCAGCCTGGTCGTTGAAACGGACGAAGATTACGATGTTGTTGATGGTGCCGGTTGTGGTTACACTGGATGAACCTTTGAAAGATGGAACGCTGAACATGCTTTTGGTAAAGCTGATAACATCTTCTGATGCGATATTGATACCGGCCTGCATTTTAGCTTTAGCAGGGTTTGATTTGCCGGCGACCAGAGTGGTCGGAACCAGTTTGCCGGCTGATTTGGTTGCGTATACATAAAAACCTGTAACGGTATCCTGAATGATGGTGAAGTTGTTGGCATCGTGGAGCCAGTGGTAGTATTCGTCGCCTGTGGTAAAGCAATTCAGAGTGGTTCCATCAGGCTGGGTAAGGGTTTGAGGAACATTTTTCATGTAAGCTGCATCAGCAACCTGAGTACCTGAAAACAAAACAACGAGGATGAGAACCAAAGCTTTTGCCAGGAATACAATCATGGATTTATTTGAGCTTTTGGTTTTCATGATAAATTCTTGTGATATTATTCTAAGTGCTTGATTTTCAATAATTATTTTGCTTCCCACATGTCAAAAATAGGGCGCGCGTGTATATTAAAACGACGGTTTTAGTCTCTCTTTGACTAACAATTGGCAACTTTTTGACTAAATAGGTCTATTATCGGATGAACGGTAGTTGTCATTCGTCAAAGTCTGAAACCCACACTAGCACTCAAAAAATGGAGTTTCGTCAAAAAGCAATACGTTGACAGGAAATGAAAATCCCCCTGAACGGGGGAAAATAATAATAGCAAATCAGGTGATTTCATGAAAAAAGCCGGTCTCCCGGCTTCTTTTTATTCGTCTACAGTCTACAGTCTGCAGTCTTCAGTCTACAGTGGAATGTTCCCGTGTTTTTTCTTTGGATTTGAATAGCTCTTGTTGCGAGTCATATCGAGGGCCTGAATCAATTTTATCCGGGTATCCCTTGGGAAGATGATATCATCAATATAACCCAGTTCAGCAGCGCTGAAAGGATTGGCGAAACGTTCCTTATAATCGGCGATAGCGTTTGCCCTGCCTTCATCATCAAGATTACGGTAAAGGATATTCACGGCACCGTCGGATCCCATGACGGCGATCTCAGCGGTGGGATAGGCATAGTTAACATCAGCTCCGATATGCTTGCTCGACATCACATCATAAGCACCGCCATAAGCCTTGCGTGTGATGAGGGTGATTTTGGGGACGGTGGCTTCTGAGAATGCATAGAGCAACTTGGCTCCGTGCTTGATGATGCCGCC
>CAILAQ010000699.1 GCA_903832165.1 uncultured Bacteroidota bacterium
GCCATAGGCATTATACAGGGCCATGGAGAACCGGGGATAGGAGCCATGTCGCAAGCTTACACTGCCCTTAATGTTTTATATGAAGTTGAGCCTGTTTTTATTACTGATACAGCCAAGAACCTTCTCAAATTCAAGACAATTGCACTGATTGCCCCAAAAGACTCTTTCCCGCAGTCACACCTGGCACAACTGGATGAATACCTGGCCCAGGGAGGCAAGTTGTTTATCGGCATTAATCGTGTTGAAGGCAAGCTGGAAGTTCAGCGTGGTTTGGTTATCAATACAGGTCTTGAGACCTGGCTGGCAAACAAAGGTCTCGTCGTTGAAAGCAATTTCGTTATCGACAGCAGGTGTGGGAACATCAACGTCAGGCAGCAACAGGGATCGTTTACCTACAATACTGCGGTTAAATTCCCCTATCTCCCATTGATCTCAAAATTTGCTGATCATCCTATTACCAAAGGGCTTGAATCTGTTGTGATGTATTTTCCGAGTACCATAAACTACACCGGGGATGCATCAAAAACTTTCGTACCGATTGCCCAGACTTCGGACCAGTCCGGAACCCAGGCTGCGCCTGTTTATTTTGATGTAAGCAAGCAATGGGGTCCTGCTGATTTTCCGATGAAAGCTCTTACTGTTGGAGGTGTACTGACCGGAAAGATTGTAGGTGAAAACCAGTCGTCCATAGTACTATTCGGTGACGGAGATTTCGCTTTGTCCGGGGAAGGGCAAAATGCACGTCAGCCATCGGCGGATAATATCAGCCTGATGGTTAACTCAATCGATTACCTTTCAGATGATACCGGATTAATTGAATTAAGAACCAAGGGAGTGACTAACAGGCCTCTCAAGCAGCTGGAAGATGGCAAGAGGGCATTTCTTAAGTATTTCAATTTCCTGCTGCCTTTATTGCTGGTAGTATTTTACGGGATTTTCAGAACACAGTATAACCGGAACCTGAGGAATAGAAGAATGGAGGAAGGTCATGTCTAAGAAAAAGAACAACCGCGTTTTATTGATTGTTTTTGCTGTACTCCTTGTTGCTGCAGGAGCAAATCAGCTCATAAGGTCGTCAAAAGGAGAACGTTCGTTCCGTAAGGATATCATTGACATGAAGGTAAATGATATTAAGAAGATATCGATTTTCCCAAAGAATTCAGGAAACCGAAATGTTGAGATTGAGCGAGTTGATACAGTTTGGAAACTAAAGTTCGACGGAAAGATGTTTGCTGCTGACCAGCAAATGATTAATGGAATTGCCGACGAACTTGCGAATATGGCACCTGAGCGACTTGTCGTTAACAGGCGTGATCTCTGGAAAGAATATGATATTACGGACTCAGCGGGTGTAAAGGTGGTTATTTACGGCAACAAAAATCAGAAAACGGAAATCACTCTTGGACGTTTTTCTTACAATCAGGATACGCGCAAACCAACTACTTTCATCAGGGTTGATAATGAACAGGAAGTATATGCCGTTGAGGGGTACCTCAGCATGACCTTTAACCGCGAGATCAACAGTTTGAGAGACAAGAACATTTATCGTGGAAATCAGAATGATCTGACACAAATAAAATTCAATTATCCGGCTGACAGTTCCTTCACAGTTACCCGGGACGCTGGCAAATGGTTATTGGACGGAACGCCGGTGGATTCCGCCAGGATGGCCGGATACCTCAATAATGTGGCCTATCTGGTAGGTTCTGATTTCAGGGATGACATTATTCCGGCAGCTGTTCCGCAAGAAACTTTAAAGGTTGTTTTGAACGGACAGAACATGAAACCGGTTGTGATAACAGGCTTCAGGGATTCAAAGGGTTCAGTCATTAATTCGAGTGAAAACATTACCAGCTTTTTCTCAGGAGACCAGCCCGCTGTATTCAATATGGTTTTTCAAGGCAAAAACTATTTCTTCGGGACTAAGAAAGCGAAATGACAACCGAAGAGAGGTTTATTCGCGTTATTGACTGGTTCAGGGAAAACATGCCTGTTGCAGAAACTGAGCTTAAATACAGGGATCCCTATCAGTTAATGGTGGCTGTAATTCTTTCTGCTCAATGCACAGATAAACGTGTAAACCTTATAACTCCGTCTTTTTACGACCGGTTTCCAACTGTGGAGAGTCTGGCAGGGGCAAACCTTGAAGAAGTATTTGATGTTATCCGGTCATGTTCCTATCCAAATAATAAGGCCCGGCACCTGATTGGAGCGTCAAAGAAAATTGTGATCGATTTCGCGGGCAAACTTCCTCAGGAGATTGATCAGTTGATGACCATACCCGGCATCGGCCGAAAGACCGCTAATGTTATTGCGGCAGTGGCATTTAACAAGCAGGCGCTTGCAGTAGATACTCACGTTTTCAGAGTGTCTGCGAGGATAGGGCTAACTACAAATTCCAGGAATCCTTTGGAAACGGAGCGTCAGCTGACCCGCAATATCCCTGAGGAATACCATTCCATTGCCCATCACTGGCTGATTCTCCATGGACGCTATGTTTGTCAGGCCAGAAAGCCAAAGTGCAAGGAATGCGGATTAACCCTGTATTGTCTGTATTATCAGGAATCCGCTTCCGGGTTATCGGGTTTATAGATTTGTGAAATTTGGCGATAAGCATCGCGGAAAGGCATTCCTGAATTGACCAGCTCCATCACCTTTTGAACAGATAATAATTCAGGAGTCATTGCTTTGTTCAGATTATCCTGATTTACAGAAAGTCCGTTCAGCACTACCTGACTGGCCTCCAATACATCGCGACAGGTTTTCAGACCTCTCATAAGGGGCTCCTTGGAGTATTGCAAATCGCGGTGATAGCCTGAAATCAGGTTAGCTGGTATCATTTTAAGCTGATATTCATAACCTGCGACAAGATGATAGGAAGCCCTGATAAGTTCAAGCACGTCCGGATTCTTCTTGTGCGGCATTATTGATGATCCGGTCACCATCGAAGGGTCGAGATTAAAATAGCCCAGATCGGGAATCGTATAGAAAATAAGATCAGATGCCCATTTATTAAGATCGTACAAAATCATCAGGCAGTCATTCAGTATTCTGGATTCGAATTTACCTCGGCTATTCTGGGCATACATAGGATTTTCAAGGATTCTGCTGAAGCCCATCAGATCAGTAGTAACCTGCCGGTTCAATGGCAAAGGCACACCATAACCTGCTCCAGTTCCAAGTGGATTCTGGTCGATCAGCTCATAGGTACCCTTCAATAGTTTAACATCATCCTTAAGGGCATCGTGAAATGCCATAGCCCAGTCCCTCACACTGAAAGGCATAGCTTTCCTGGTATGAGTGTAGCCGGGCAGCGGAATTCCGGCATTGGCACTTCCAAAAAGGCTCAAAGATTCGGCCAGGCCATCTGCAAGTGCCATCAACTGTTCGAGTGTTGATTTTTCAAACAATCTAACTGCAGTAAGTACCTGATCATTTCTCGACCTGCCGGTATGAACTTTTTTACCGGTATCGCCTAACCGACCGGTCAAAAATTCCTCAATTGCAGAATGGCCATCCTCCTGATCCGGCTGAATATGGAATTGCCCCGAACTATGTAGATTTATTAAATCATTCAGTGAAGCGATGAGTTTTTTTGTTTCACCTGCATCCAGAATTCCGATTCCCTCAAGCATAGTAACATGGGCAATTGTTGCCTGACAGTCGAATGGAATGAGTTCCTGGTCAAGTACGGGATCATTGCCGATTGTAAAGGCTTCGATCCTGGCATCCATAGAATCAGCAGTTTGCCAAAGTTTCATAAATCGTTTATTTAAGAACGCCCGGACGCCATTGATAAGGTTGTTTCTTACGCATGACCAGGTAGTGAGCTTTGAGCCGGATAGCGTTAATATTGATAAAGCCTCTGCTGTCAGTGGCATCAAATCCACCCTCAATATCCATGGAGGATAAATCCTGATCATAAAGGCTGACTGGTGACTCCCGGCATACCGGCATTGCATTGCCTTTATATAAAGCTACGGTAACGGTGCCTGTAATCTGCTCCTGGCTCTTATTGAATGCGGCCATCAGGAAGTCCATCTCAGGAGAAAACCATAGTCCATTATAAATCAATTCGGAGAATTTCGGAATAAGCATATCACGCAGGTGCATAACTTCCTTATCCATAGCAACCCCTTCGAGGTCGCGATGTGCTGCCCAAAGGAGAAATCCGCCGGGAGTTTCATAAATACCCCTTGATTTTATACCGATAAAGCGATTTTCTACCAGATCAACCCGGCCGATTCCATTAACACCGGCAATATGATTTGCATAGGCGAATATCTCAAGGGCATCCGTTTTTTCAATTCCATCATCAAGGTTTTTAATCCTGACCGGGGTACCATTCTGAAATTCCACCTCAACCATGGTTTCCTTATCCTGGGCCATCATTGGAGAGAGCGTTTTAGAATAAACGTGTTCGGGGCATCTCTCAGAAGGATTCTCCAGAATTCCAGCCTCATGGGATATGTGCAAAAGGTTTTCATCTTCGCTGTAGCTTTTGGCCACAGTCTGCTTGATGGGTATATTGTACAATTCAGCATAGCGGATCATATCCGTTCTTCCTTTGAACTCGGTAAGCCATTCCGGGTCCTTCCACGGAGCAATGATTTTAGCTTCGGGGAACAAAGCGTAATAAGCAAATTCAAACCGTACCTGGTCATTGCCTTTTCCTGTAGCACCATGTGCGAGATAAGTACAACCCTCCTTCTTTGCAATCTCCACCTGACGTTTTGCAATCAAAGGGCGGGCAATTGCAGTACCCAGAAGATATCGTCCTTCATATAAGGCATTTCCGCGTAACGCAGGAAAGATATAATCAACCACCAATTCATGCTTCAGGTCTTCAACGAAGACTTTATGGGCGCCGAGAGCAAGGGCTTTGGCCTCAACTTCCTTAAAATTATCATCCTGTCCCACATCGGCTACATAGCAGATGACCTGATATCCTTTATTAATAAGCCATTTCAGGATAACAGAGGTATCCAAACCTCCGCTGTATGCCAGAACTACTTTCTTCTTCATTACTTTTATAATAAGTTTGTATAATTATTCACCTGATTAGAACATCATCTTCTGGGAGATTCCCGGAAATCTGCTGCTAAGAATTCCAGCCATCAGGTTTTTCGAGACTCCCTCTTTCATAATCAACAATATGGTATCGTCGCCGGCTATAGTTCCCATCAGCTCAGGAATCTGCTGGTAATCCAGAGTAAAGGCAATTCCGTTAGCGAAGCCCGGCAAGGTTCGTATCACACCGAACTGGCCCGAAAATTCTATCGTAAGAACCCCGTCAAGATGATCAGGAAGACGGGTAATTGCTTCCCTCATATCTTTATCCTCCGGCAAAACATATCTTGCTCCTCTTACCGGATCCAATATCTTCATGACGTGAATCTGACGCAGGTCCCTTGACAGGGTTGCTTGTGTAACATCAAACCCCTTGCTTTCCAAAGCTTTCTGAAGCTCATCCTGGTTTCGAATCCACTGATCGCGAAGGATCAGCATGATGGTTTCCTGTCTGGTTAATCGATCCATTTGTATATTATTACTATTTTGATGCAAATCTATGCATAAATATACAAACAGCAAAATTATGGTAAAAAAAAAGCTGCCATTGCCGGCAGCTTTTTTGAGTGAGGCCGAAAGCTATTTCTTATCGGCAATTACTTCTGTTTTGAACCCAAGTTCCTGCAGTGCTTTTTCAAGCTTTTCCGGCGATGTTTTTGCAGGTTTATAGGTTATAGTAACCATCTTGGTAGGCAAATCCACTTTTAAGTCGCTTACGCCCTTTTCGAAAGACATATTCTTTTCGATTTTAGTCTGACAACTCGAACAGTCCATAGAAACCCAGCATTTCATAGTTTCAGTCTTTTTGGGTTTCGAAATTTTATCCTGGGCCAAAATCGTTGAAAATCCTGCAATCGCAAACTGAATCAGAAGAAATGCCGTGAAAGTTTTTACAAAATTTCTCATTACACATGCTGTTTTTTGGTTTATTACTCTTCTTTTTTCGCAATTCTGAAACGCAATCCCACATAAATTTTGCGACCGTGGAGAGGGCCCCAAATCAATGAAGAATCAAAATAGGATCCGAAAGGTGAATCTCCGCCGATAACTGCGTGTATTTGCCGGAAATCGGTCAGGTTCTCTATACCTCCATAAATATCCCAGCTTCGGAAATACTTTGTTACCTGAATATTAAAAATATGATATGGTTCAAAAGTAACTGGCATTCTATACATCTCAGGATTGGCTGCTGTTGAGGGAATTCGGCCCGGACCGTTGAGTTGCCAGGTAAAGTCAAATTGCCACTTTTTCAAAGGAGTTTGATAAGATGCAACAAAGAGGCCCTTATAACGGCTGACAAGCGGCTTTTCAACCATTTTTTGATTCAGGTCATATCTGACATCAGTCATTCTAAAAGCGATTTTAGTTTCGAGGCCTTTAAGTAACTGAGAACCAATTTCAATTTGAAGATTATTGGAGAATGATTTTCCCTGAAGGTTTGAAAACGTCACTTCATCCGTGCTTGAATCCAAATCGACTATTATCTGTTCGATAAAATCTGTCCGGTATGCTTCCAATGATATCGAAATCGGCTGAAAACCAACAGGGACGTAATGTGTAATATTGATTCCATAGTTCCATGCCTCTTCCTGTTTGAGTCCGGGTTCAATAATAATACTTCTGGAATTAGCGAGGAAATGGTTGTTTTCAGCGAGGATCATAGGTGAACGATAGCCTTTGCCGGCGGAGATCCTGAAATGAGTGTGGCCATCAATATCAAAACGTGCATGGAGTCGCGGAGTAAACATCAATCCGTAAAGGTTATGATAATCGAAACGCATGCCTGCTAAAAGGCTAAAATGCGGAGTTGGTTTAAAACTGTATTCGGAATAAATGCCGGGAATCCTTTCAAACCTGCTGGAATTTACGGAATCAAGTTTCTCTTTATAATTATCAAGATTAAAACTGAAACCTGATACTAACGTGTGCTTTTTGTTAACCAGGTTTGTCTCATACATCAAATTGAGGTAATAATTCAGCTGATCGCCCTCATATTTTCGGACCCCGAAGAACGAATTCTGGTCGTGATAGGATATTGAATTAATGCTGCCAAAGCTGGAATTTAAACTGTTATTCAGAACATATCCCACCTTTACGAATCCTTCAGCCCTTTTAGTCATGATACCAATTCCATATGGATGTTCCATATCCCGGATACTATCTTTATTAAAAGCCAATTGTCCTGAATAGCGGTCCTCTTTCAATATTTTGAAACCCGCATGAATATGAAGATTATCACGAGAGTAATACCATCTGTTCATGAAGTTCAATTGTCTGTAAAGCGGTTCGTCCAGAAATCCGTCCTGATTATGATCTTCTTTTGTTTGATCATCACTCATATGCCCCAGAAAAAGTGTACTGAGGTATTTATTAATAATAATTGGGGCAGCAATATTAGCCTCTTTGCGTCCTGCATTACTAAGGAAAAGATTGATTAAGAGATTGTCTGCTGTTGTGGGTTTCAGATATTCAACATTGATTTGGCCGGCAATGGATTCGAATCCATTCTTAACGGATGATGTACCTTTTGAAATGCTAATGCTTTCCATCCATGGCCCGGGAAAATATGAAAGCCCATTTGAACTTGCGATTCCCCTCATATTTGGAATGTTTTCAGTGAGAAGCTGAACATATATGCCATCGAGGCCAAGCAAACGGATCTGCCTGGCTCCGGTCACAGCATCTCCATAGTATGCATCAACCGAGGCGTTGGTAGTGAAGCTTTCTGCCAAATTACAGCAGGCGGCCTTACAAAGTTCGGCGTAAGTAATTTTCTCTGTTTGTATTGTTTCCAGACGATCAATATGGGAACCCCGGCTTCTTTGACTGATAGTAACTTCTTCAAGAGTTTCTCCGGGAAAGAGAAATACTTCAATTCCATTCTGAGCTTTATCAAATTCCAGCGTGTCAGTTCTATATCCAACAATACTAAAAACCAATCGTGTTAAGTATTCTGGTTTATACAACTCAAACTTGCCATTGGTATCTGTAGTTGTTCCTATTTTTGAACCAGACCAATGAACATTAACGACTGGCAGAGGAACCTTTTGCTGTGTATTTTTCTCATACACAGTTCCGGAAACTATTTGGGCCATCCCTCCCAAAGGGGATAAAATCAAGAATAAAAATCGAACAAATTTCTTCACGTCCAATAACTGCAAATATTAGGTGCAAAGAAATCAACTTTCAACATTTCAAGCAGATACCAAAATGTTAATTAACTCATAAAAATGGAATCTTCCGTTACAATTGACTATTATGCATAGATTTAACAATTATTTGACAATCGATGTTTGGGATGTTAGTACTTTTGATTTCAAATGGCAAAACCTAAAATGCTGAACAGAATTGCAAACTGCATTTTTGTATTGGTACTTCTGATCACGACAACAGGAATTACCTGCCATTACCACTATTGTTGCGATACCCTTATTAAATTTTCCATACTTTCTGCACCGAAACCCTGCTGTGAAC
>CAILAQ010000700.1 GCA_903832165.1 uncultured Bacteroidota bacterium
GGCTCCGTGCTTGATGATGCCGCCAAGTTCCTGACCGGTCCCGGGAAGGAAACCGGGGACATCGACCAGGGTAATGAGCGGAAAATTAAAAGCATCGCAGAAACGGACAAACCGGGCTGCTTTGACCGATGAATTTATATCGAGACAACCGGCAAGATGAGCTGGCTGGTTTGCGACAATTCCAACCGGATATCCGTTGAGACGGGCAAATCCGATAATCATATTTTTAGCGAAGAATGGCTGTACTTCAAAGAAGGTATGATCGTCAACCACCGAAGTGATTATTTCCTTCATGTCGTAAGGCTTGTTCGGGTCGTCAGGCACGAGGGTCTGCAGGGAGTCATCGGTCCGATCGGCCGGATCATGCGGAGCATGGTATGGAGGATCTTCGAGGTTATTAGACGGCAGGTATGACATCAGCTCGCGGATCATCATCATGGCCTGGTCGTCATCGGTTGCAAGCAGATGGGCCACCCCGCTTTTGGCGTTGTGAGTCATGGCACCGCCGAGATCTTCCTTGGTGACCTCTTCATGAGTAACGGTTTTAATCACATCCGGACCTGTTACGAACATATAGCTTGACTCCTCCACCATCAGAATAAAATCGGTCAGGGCAGGTGAATAAACAGCACCTCCTGCACAGGGTCCGAGGATTCCTGATATCTGCGGGACTACTCCGGATGCCCGCACATTTCTGTAAAAAATATCAGCATACCCTGCAAGGCTCTGAACGCCCTCCTGGATGCGGGCTCCGCCTGAATCGTTCAATCCGATTACCGGGGCACCCATTTTCATCGCAAGGTCCATCACTTTTACTACCTTTTCGGCATTTGAGTGGCTCATGGTACCGCCGAATACAGTAAAATCCTGGGCAAACACATACATCAGCCTGCCCTCAATTTTTCCGTAACCGGTAACCATGCCGTCGCCCGGAATTTTCTTGTCTTCCATGCCGAAATCATGGTTCTGGTGCATAACCATTTTATCCATTTCGACGAATGAACCCGGATCGAGCAGCATGAGAACTCTTTCTCTTGCAGTTTTTTTCCCGGCCTGATGTTGTTTATCAATACGATCCTGTCCGCCGCCCATTTCGGCGGCTTTGGATTGCCTTTCGAGCTTATCGAATTTGTCTTGTAATGCCATATTATTCCAATTATTCCAGAACAATCATAATTTGATCACTATCAACTGTTTCACCCGGCTGTACCATTACTTTTTTAATGACACCGTCGCGCCCTGATTTGTATTCGCTTTCCATTTTCATAGCCGAAACGATCACCAGCGTCTGGCCGGCGGTTACGGTATCCCCTTCCTTGACAAATACCTCCATCACTTTTCCCGGCATAGGTACGCGAACAAGATTTCCGGTATCAACAGCAGCCCCCTGGTTGCGGTTCCTTTGATATTGTGTTTGCGCATCAATGATTTCCAGATCGAACGACTGGAAGAAAGTGTTGACTGTATATTTTGTGATGCCTTTAGTAGGAATTGCCTCCACATTATAGGATTTGCCGTTGTGCAGTAAAGAGTAAATTCCTTTTGATACTTCTACCAGGTCGATCTCAAAGGTTTTATTATCAATTTTGAAAACGTACCTGTTGCCTTCATTTTCGAGGATTTCCACCTCGGCGGTTCTTTCTTGCTTGGGCAGTTCTATTTGCATTGTCAGTTGCTTTTTCAGTTTAATAAGTTGTTACCTGGTTCCCCGGCCTGTGTTTTTCCAGGCTGATTCGGCAGGGATAGCGACAGCAGGATGTGCCAATTGCTGATCCCTTCTCCGGAGATGGTCAACAAAGGCTACCATGATGGATACATCCTGGCAGTCGAGGTTACAGACTTTTACATTGAACAGTGTATCGCGGTTGTTTTCGATCAAACCGGTATCATATTGTCCGAGAACAAAATCGGTATTCTCCATGATCCGTTCAAGAAACGGTATAGAAGTTTTGATTCCCGTAATCTTATATTCATGCAAGGCGCGCTTCATCACCTGGATTGCTTCCGTGCGGTTTGTTCCCCAAACGATCAGTTTTGAAATCATCGGATCGTAATAAATCGGAATTTCATAACCTTCATATACATATCCATCGACCCTGACACCCAACCCGAGGGGTTCGGTAAGATGCCTGATTTTACCCGGGCTAGGCATAAAATTATTATCCGGATCTTCTGCATAAATACGGCATTCGATAGCGTGTCCCTGCTGAATGACATCGGATTGCTTAATCTTGAGGTGTTCTCCTGCAGCAATACGAATCTGTTCCTTGACGAGGTCGACACCAATCACGCGTTCGGTGATAGGGTGTTCCACCTGGAGTCGGGTATTCATCTCCAGAAAATAGTAATTCAGATCATTATCGACTAGAAATTCAATGGTGCCGGCGCCTTCATATCCCACGGATTTAGCGGCCTGAACAGCGTGCCTTCCCATCTGTTCCCTGATTTCAGGGGTAAGGAGCGGGGAAGGTGTCTCTTCCACAATTTTCTGATGGCGGCGCTGCACCGA
>CAILAQ010000701.1 GCA_903832165.1 uncultured Bacteroidota bacterium
CAGGCTTTCCATCAGTCCGGGAAGGTATTCAGTGGATGCGATAAATGTCCAGATGTAGGAGACTATGGCGTAAATCTTTCCTGTAGTGAATTTATCCACATCAATGGATATGAAGAGGACCGCGATAAAAATTATCATCAGTAAGATTTTCACTATTCCGTAATCGAAAGAGCTCCATTTGGCAATTTTTGCCTGAGGCGCCACCATGCTGTGATAATATTCGTGAACCCGGGAAGCATCCTTTTTCTCAATAACTTCAAACATCTCTTCCCGTGTATCATGGATGGTTTTTTGAAGTTTCCCGACATGCTTCCGGTAAAGATTGCTGATTAACACTACCGGCGGAATGATGAGCAGACAAATTGCCGCAATTCGCCAGTCGTAAAAAAACAAGGCAGTGATACCCCCGATGGTTGCGGAGAGCTGCCATAATATCTCAGGGATCCTCTCTTTAAGAAATACGATATACTCTTTAGCCAATTCCGCCCGGGCAAGCATCTTGGAAGCAGAATGATTTTTCTTTCTCGAAATGAGAATGACCTCCGTTGCCACATCTGCATAAATGCGTGCATAAGTTTTGCCGCTGAGCAGGCGGCTGAGGGTTCCTCCGGTAACGTTAAGTATATAAACAAATATCCAGATGAGCAGGGGAAGAATATAGTTAACGTGCTCGCCCTTGTAAAAATCATCGATCAGGGCATCCAGCAGCTTTCCGAAAAAGGTAGGTTCGATAATCCAGGCCACATTTTCGAGGAGCGTAAAAGCCAATACTACTCCTACTGCAACTTTATTATTTCTGACTATTTGCGCCAGCATGATAAAAAGTTTTATTGACTGTCCCGGATCGCCTTAAACATGGCCTCAACATTTTCCACGGGCACGTTTCCCTGGATATTGTGAACCGTATTAAATACAAATCCTCCATCCTGGTTGAAGATATCGATTCTTTCCCTGACTTCCCGGTAAACTTCATCCGGAGTTCCGTACGGCAGTGTATTCTGGGTATCCACACCTCCACCCCAGAAAACAATGTCTTTTCCGAAGTCTCTTTTCAGATTCCGTGCATCCATGCCGGCTGCTGAAACCTGCACCGGATTAAGAATATCGAATCCTGATTCGATAAAATCCGGAATCAGATCCCTGACTGCACCACAGGAATGAATGAACGTTTTCCAGTTTGTTTTCTCGTGAATACGCTTGTTAACCTCGATATAAAAGGGTTTCCACAGGTCGCGATAGGTTTCGCAGGCAATGAAGGTGCCTGTCTGTGTTCCGAAATCGGTACCGCTTACCATAGCAACCTGAACGCTATCGCCCATTATCGATGCCAGTGCATCAATATTCTGCAAAGCAATTTCACACTGCTTTTCAAAAATGGAATACACATAATCGCGCCTCATCAGCGGGGAAATGTACCATTCCTGAATGTCGCGGATACCTTTCGGGTGTTTCATAAAAGGTGCCGGAACGAGAGCAATATCGCCAAAGGCAGTTCCTGGCACGACAACAAGGCTGCCATATTCAAGGTTCCGGTCGAGGTACCGTTTCCTGTTATGGTAATAATTCAGGTCATCCGGGGTAAACAGTTTAAACTCCTCCGTATTGTCCTCAACATTGAGATGGTCGTCGTCGATTGGCTCCTGCCTGATTATCGTATCAAAAAACAGACCGTTCTTCGGCATTCGGGCGCTTGGCTTCAGTGACATATCGCCCTCGGGGTATACCAGTAAATCTCCTTTTTCAGGATCGATGGTATACATTAAATTATGATGAACCATGACTTCCGTCCCGTCAAACATGCGAAATGGTTTCCATACCCCATCTTCATCAGTACCCAAAAGCGATTTCCTTCCCGGCGTGCCAATCACATCAATTCCCAGTGCGTCACGCAGGCCCGGATCTATCTCACCAAGCATCTGATAAGGCTCAATTACCTTGACACGATAATCATGGTGGCCGAAGGTTCGCTGCCATAATTTATTGATCACTGAAACATGAATGCCGGTCACCGGTGTTGCTCCGAAATCAACGCAAACCCGATCGGGTTGCAGATGATTCAAAGTCGCCAGAAGTCGCTCTTTGCTTGTCATAACGAGTATTTGATTATCGGGCCAAGTTAATCAATTGTCGATTGCCTTAATATAGAATAAGCTGAATTTGGATTTGCGATGCTCCGAATTCATGATGCTAAGAACTTTTTTTACGATATCAGGATTCTGAGCTGCAACATCAATTTGCTCTTTTGAATCAGTATCAATATTAAATAGCTGAATCACAGTATTCCCTTTTTGCATGTTCAGCCGCAAGCCTTTCCATGGCCCGAGCCGCACAGCCTGCTGACCGTCATATTCCGGGAAATCCCAGTACAGGTAATCGTGTAAAGTTTGATTTTTCTTTCCAAGCAGGGTGGGCAGAAAGCTGATTCCATCAGTTTCTGCCGGCTTGGCGATTCCGGCAACTTCGCACAATGTTGGTAAGACATCATAAAAACAGGAAATGAGTTCCGATTGCGAACCAGGCTTGATTTTGCCTGGCCATGAGGCGATCATTGGTACGCGGATGCCTCCCTCATGTACAAACCCTTTTCCCCAGCCATAAGTAGTGATAAAGGGCGCGAACGAATTGAACCATGCCGGATCGCAACCTGCATTATAGGCATAACCATTATCGCTGGAAAAGATAATCAGGGTATTCTCATATTGGCCGGTTTCCTTGAGTTTCTTAATCAGCTGACCTACCTGATAGTCGAGAAATGACACCATGGCTGCATAGGTTGCATGTGGATATCTGGCAGGAAAATATCCTTCCTTGCCCAGATAAGGCTTTTCGTCACCTAATTTTGCCACGTATTTGTCGATCCATTCCTTGGGTGCCTGGAGTGCCAGATGAGGTAATACTGAAGCAAAATACAGGAAGAACGGTTCTCCTTTGCTCTTTTCGATAAACTGGCTGGCTTCATCAATCATGAGTGCGGAGGCATATTCTTTCTGCATAAACGGAGCATAACTGGCCATGTCCAGCGGGTCGGCACCCGGTGCCAGCTTAGTGCCGGGTACAACCAAATCATTGTTGAGGATTACCTTCTCCTCATTTCTCCACAAGTGCTTTGGGTAGTGCGTATGTGCCTGACGCTGGCAGTTATATCCGAAAAAGAAATCAAATCCCTGTTTATTCGGCACCCCTTCACTGCCTGGTGCCCCTAAACCCCATTTCCCGACTATGCCGGTCCGGTATCCAGCTGTTTTCAGATATTCCGCCAGGGTTTTCAGGCTATCTGCTATGGGGTACTGGCCTTCCAGGTTGGTGTCATTCTCAGCTTTGACCATGTTCCAGACTTCTCCGCGCTCACCCCATTCGTTATTTCCCCGGATATAGGAGTGGCCTGAATGCTGACCTGTCAGAAGTACACATCGCGATGGTGCGCTGACCGGACTGCCGCAGTAATGCTGAGTAAACCGGATGCCGTTGCGTGCCAGTAAATCCAGGTTGGGCGTTTCGATAAGTTTCTGACCGTACGGACCAATTTCCGAATAACCGAGATCATCGGCCAGAATATAAACGATATTCGGCTTGTCCTTCGCCAATCCTGGAAGAGAAGCCAACCCGGCTGATATCATTAGAGGTAAATACTTCATTACTTATTTCTTTAATTGGCACATTAGCACATTAGTACATTGTTATGAGATCCCGGATTACGATGGAGGCCAGGTGGCATCCGAAAACCGGCGGCATATAGCTGATAGTGCCGACAGTAGATCTTTTATTCTGTTCTCCTTCGGTAACAACAATGGCATCGGGGTTTACTTTTTCAGGCGAGAAAACCACTTTAACGCCGGTATAAACACCGAGGCCGTGCAGCCGTTTCCTCATGATGCTGGCGAGCTTGCAATTATAGGATTCGGAAAGGTCAGCTATCCTCACCTGTTCAGGATCGAACTTGCCTCCGGAACCCATCGAGCTAACTATTTTTAACCCTTTTTCGACTGAATGAGAGATCAGGAAAACCTTTGGAGCAAGGGTATCTATTGCATCTATGACATAATCAAACTTTCCGCCGAGGATTTCAATCATCCGGTCGTCCTTTATATATTCGTCGTGGACCGTAAGTTCCAGTTCCGGATTGATATCCAAAAGCCTTTTGCCCATGGTTGCGGCCTTGGGCAAGCCCTCCAGGCTTGTTAATGCAATGAGCTGCCTGTTTCGGTTAGTTGGATGAATCTTATCGCCATCCACGATTGTCATCTTTCCTATCCCGGAGCGGCAGAGCATTTCAGCGGCATAGGCACCCACACCTCCAAGCCCGACAACAAGGATATGCGCTTGTCTGAGCTGCGAGAGTTTTTCGCTGCCCAGGAGAAGTTCAGTTCTTTGCAGCCATTCCGGATGGTTCATTGTTTCCAAAGACTTTAATGAAATTCAGGTTCAGAATACCTTTCAATTTTGCCAAAGGTATATTTTTGATTTCAGATGCTGCGGCATAGATTTCCTCAATGGTATGTTTGCTTTCGTCAGTTTCGAGGAAGAGCCGGTCATCCGGTGTTCCTCTCAGAATATCAG
>CAILAQ010000702.1 GCA_903832165.1 uncultured Bacteroidota bacterium
ACCATATCTGTCGAAAGAACGCATAATTGAGCCGGTTTCCTGGGTATTTATCTTAATTGTTACTGTAAGTTCGGGTGACTTCGGATCCTGAATCATATAGAGGCTGATCATTTTCGCATTATTCTCTTCAATAATCCTTGATATGATTGTAGGTGAATAGTCCTGCGGAGCCAGGCTCAGGACCAGTATCGCTCCAGGTTGACCCGCAGCAGTCAGTGAACTGAAGTTCCTGATAAGCACGGGCAAGGTAATACTGCCCTGATACTTCTGGGCAGCAGAGAGCACAGGCACCAGCGTCATGCCATAACGGGCAACAAGATCAATGACTTCATATATATGCTGGTCTTCAAAAACCGAAGCAGTTAATAATTCTATGGATTTGGCATCAACAATAGCTCTGGTATCCTTCATGGTCAAAAGATCCACCTCAGATATCAATCCCAGATATTCAGAATTTATAACAAACGGCAAATGAGAAATCTTCAAATCCGACATGCGATCAATAATCTGACGAACCGTCTCAGATTCCGAAACGGGTAGAATAATGTCGGCTACGAGATCTTTGGCAAGCATTTCAATGGATAATTCGTAATTTTGTCGCTCCAATTAATTCTAGTCTCATGACAAGATTAAGCGTAAATATAAATAAAATTGCCACACTGCGGAATGCCAGGGGCGGGAATGTTCCGGATGTTCTTAAAGCCGCACGCGATTGCGAAAGCTACGGCGCACAAGGAATAACAGTTCATCCTCGCCCGGATGAACGCCATATCCGATATCAGGACGTTCTCGATCTCAAACCATTGATTACTAGCGAATTTAATATTGAAGGCTATCCTTCAGAATCTTTCATTCAATTGGTTAATAAAGTGGTTCCTGAACAGGTT
Organism: uncultured Bacteroidota bacterium; assembly: GCA_903832165.1. Lineage (GTDB taxonomy): Bacteria > Bacteroidota > Bacteroidia > Bacteroidales > UBA12481 > UBA12481. Next base: position 888 of record CAILAQ010000702.1, read on the forward strand.
ACCCTGGTGCCTGATGCCCATGATGCAGTGACATCCAACGCCGGCTGGAATACTGTTAAATATGAGATCTTTCTTAGGGAAACAGTAAAGCGATTTCAGGATAAAGGCATCAGAGTGTCAATTTTTATAGATGCTAATCCGGAAATGATTCGCTTTGCAGCAAAAACTGGTACTGACCGTATTGAATTGTACACAGAACCCTATGCTCAGAATTACCCGATCAATCCTGAGGAAGCTGTTAAACCTTTTACTGCTGCTGCATTAATTGCCACTGTGCTGGGATTGGGCGTAAATGCAGGTCACGACCTGAATCTTGAAAATTTGAACTTTTTCGTAAAAAACATACCTCACCTGGATGAAGTAAGTATTGGTCATGCCCTGATTTCAGATGCTCTCTACCTGGGTCTCGAAAATACAATTCAATTGTATCGCAGCAAATTGATCGTATCAACCTCATGAGGCTAAATTTCCAGAGTTTCGGATCAGGTCATCCCCTGATCATCCTTCACGGCTTGTACGGTAGTGGAGATAATTGGCTGACCATTGGGAAAGCGTTGGCGGGATTCAGTGAAATATTTCTTGTCGATCAGCGTAATCATGGTGGATCACCACACTCTGACATTATGGACTATCAGTCTCTGGCGTCAGATCTGAAAGAATTGATGGACAACCTGGAAATTAAGCAGGCTGCCATCCTCGGACACTCCATGGGGGGTAAAGCAGCTATGTGGTTCGCAATAGAAAATCCGGGAAGAGTAAGCCGGCTCATGATAGCTGATATCAGTCCCCGCTCCTACCTCAATGATGAAGGCCCATCGAACCATATGGAAGAACATGATGGGATCCTCGAAACCCTGATGAATGTCAGTCTGCATTCATATAATTCAATAGGAGAGGTTGATCGCCAGCTTGAAAATGGAATTCCTGCCAAGCGTTTAAGGCAGTTTTTATTGAAAAACCTGTATAAAAATGAAGAAGGCTTTTATCAGTGGAAGTTAAATATCCGGTCAATAAGCCGAAATTTACCTGGCCTGACAGATGGAGTGAACCTGCAATCCATTAATGGGCGTAGTTTTTGCCAATTTCCCGTTCTGTTTATCAAAGGGGAGAAATCTCCTTATATTTTACAGCCGGACATCGAACTGATCAGCGAGATTTTCCCCCAGGCCCGGATTATCACCGTTAAAAATACCGGTCATTGGCTCCATGCTGAAGAACCTGAGGAATTTATCAAAATCGTGAAGAAATTTATAATCAGCTGATTCCTTATTCCGACAGATGGTGCCTGATCAGCGAAGTCAGCACCCTGATTCCAACTTTATTTTCACCACCCTGTGGAATAATCAGGTCTGCATATCTTTTTGAAGGCTCAATAAAATCAAGGTGCATGGGCTTAACCGTCTTCTCATACCGATGTAAGACTGCCTCCGCTGAACGTCCTCTTTCACGGATATCGCGACGAATTACCCGGGTAAGCCTGTCATCCGCATCCGTATCAACAAAAACCTTTATATCAAGTAAATCTCTGACCTCTTTTTGCGTTAGAAGTAGAATCCCTTCCACAATGACAACTTTTCTGGGCTGAATGCAAATGGTTTCGGAGGATCTCATACAAGTCAGGTAGGAGTATATCGGCTGTTCAATAGCCTTTCCGAGCCGTAGCTCGATAAGATGGTCCATCAGCAATGACCATTCAATCGAATCCGGATGATCGAAATTAAGCTTCAGCCTCTCCTCCAATGGCAGGTGGCTGTTGTCTTTATAATACGAGTCCTGTGGCAAAAGCGCTACTTCACCCCTCAAAAAACTGCCCATGACGTTCTTCACTACAGTGGTCTTTCCACTGCCTGTTCCACCTGCAATACCTACGATTAACATAATTTGCTGAAGATTCAGGAGGTAATTGTATATTTACCGATTAAGTTTTTCCAAAAAAATGATCCGACATATCGTTCTCTTCAAAATAAAGGATTTTTCTTCAGAATCCGAAAGAAACGAAGCACGGCAAAATATTTTGGTCACGTTTCGCTCACTTATCGGCCAGATTCCTCAGATCCGGCACTATCGGGTGGAACTGGATTGCGTAAACGGGCCTTGCTCACTTGATGTGATTATCGATAGTGTATTCGATAATCTTGAGGATCTTAGAGCTTATCAATCCCATCCTGCCCACCTCGATGCAGTGGAATTGAATAAGCAATGGTCAGCCTCCAAAGTCATCGGCGATTTCTTTTTTGAAAACCTCACCTAAATCAACTAATATGCTGTATCCGTTACGTTTTACACCAATTTACCAGTACCGATTGTGGGGCGGAAGCAAATTAAGGGATGTACTTGGAAAGAAAGATGCACCTGAAATGACTGGCGAAAGCTGGGAGATTTCAGGAGTTGAGGATAACCTTTCTGTTGTTAAGGAAGGTTTTCTAGAAGGGAATGACCTCCAGGAGCTGATCGAAGTATATATGGGAGATCTCGTTGGTGATTCTGTCTATGAAAAACATGGAACAGAATTCCCTTTATTGATAAAATTGATCGATGCCCACGATGTATTGTCGGTTCAGGTTCATCCTGACGACAAGCTGGCTTTCTCAAGACATCATGCCTTCGGAAAAACTGAACTCTGGCATGTAATACAAGCTGATCCTGAATCCGTTATTTATTCCGGATTTAACCGCGAAACAAATCGTGAGGAGTTTCTCTCCTGCTTAGAACAAAAAAAGGTACAGGAAATTCTAAATGTCGAACCAGTAAAGGATGGCGATGCATTTTTCATACCGGCCGGACGGGTGCATGCCACTGGCGCAGGGATTCTCTTCGCCGAAATACAACAAACAAGCGATATAACTTACCGCATCTTCGATTGGAACCGGTTGGAAAAGAACGGAAGGCCCCGTACCCTGCATACCGATTTAGCTATTGATGCTATCGATTTTAAACATTACCCAACCTATCGTAATGATTATCCGGCCTGCTCCAACAAGCCCTCTCCAATTGTCAGCTGTCCCTATTTTTCCACCAACCTTATTTGGTTTAACCGTAACGTCGAACGCGACTATCTTGATATCGATTCATTTATTGTATACATATGTATCCAGGGTTCTTTTCTCCTGCATTACGGAGAAGAAAATCCAATGCTGGTGAAAACCGGACATACGATTTTATTGCCGGCGATTTTTAAGGAAGTTATTCTTGAACCTCGCGGAGAAACCCGCATCCTGGAAGTATATATCGACAATCAACAGAAATCACCTGCCATTTTAAGTGAATCCTGAAACTTTTATAAAAACGGTAACGTTTGTCAGTGCCGGTAATAATCCTGACAAATGCCCGAGTCCGGACCTGCCCGAATATGCGTTCATCGGAAGATCGAATGTAGGCAAGTCGAGTCTGCTGAATATGATTGCTGGCCGTAAAAGCCTGGCGCGTATATCGGTGTCACCAGGAAAAACTCAGACCATCAACCATTACCTGGTAAATGACAACTGGTACCTGGTTGATCTGCCAGGCTATGGTTATGCCAAGGTTTCGAAAACAATGCGAGAAAACTGGCAGGGTTTTACCAGTAAATACCTCATCGAACGACCTAACCTTTTGTGCCTTTTTCAGTTAATCGACAGCAGGATCGAACCTCAGGCAGTGGATGTTAGTTTTTCAAATTTTCTCGGCAAAGAAAAAATCCCATTTGTTCTTGCTTTCACCAAATCCGACAAAGTCACTTTGAACATTCTGAACAAGAATATGGCAGCATATCGGAAAGAAATGTTAAAAACATGGGAACAACTTCCCCGTCAATTCGTTACATCCTCTCAAAACAAAAAAGGGCGGGAGGAGTTATTGGAGTTTATTCAACAAACCAACCTACTTTTTAACCGTCCGGCTAAGAACCCTTGATATTTAATTAACTTTGCTGCCGTTGACCTAATGCCTTCTTTTACCAAAAAGTTGAACCTATGCAGCCGAATAGTCCG
>CAILAQ010000703.1 GCA_903832165.1 uncultured Bacteroidota bacterium
AGAGCCAGTGCCATCCAATTGTGGAAAGAAGGATCTTTTATTTTGTAGTGAATTATCTCCCCTTCAGGCCCGGTCACCGCGGCATGCGCAATCTCACCGCGCCACCCTTCGTTCACCGCAAGCACAAAGCAGTTTCGCCGACTGGATACTGGAGACTGAAGACTGAAGACTGAAGACTGCCTACTGCCGGATTACCCGCATCCTGCCAACCTTCCACATCTCATCTTTGCCGAGGAATTTCCAGTAGTAGAGTCCGGGCTTAAGATCGATTTTCCATGCGAGATATGGTTCAGGACCGGCTTTGATCTCTTTTACCGTATTTGATTTATTATCGATTATCACCAAATGATATTTTTCTTCGGCGTCGGATGTCCAGGAAATTTTCAATGTATCGCCCGGTGCGAAGATTGATTCGGGTCCGGGACCCTTCACCATAGGATCAGTGCCCGAGCGGTACTTGGCTCCCACCAGGTTTTCCATGCGGGGATCCGGGATAAAGGCGGATGCGTAAAGCACTGAGTCGGTTAAAGGTCCCCGCGTTCGCGAGGATGACAGAGAAGGGTTGGGTAACAAGGAAGATTTGGTGGTATCCTCCGTTCGTGGGGATGACAAGGAAGGTTTCGGCGTATTTATGGCGACTGGTTCGCTGGTTTTGCGGGCGGGGAGGAATTGCTGGATGGCCCAGGCAACGAGAAAAACTGCTGCAACGGCTGCCACCGCGCGCAACCAGGTGATGCGCAATTTCTTTGGCTGCCGACTGCCCGCTGCAGACTGAGTACTGTAGACTGAAGACTGTAGACTGTAGACTGTAGACTGAAGACTTTCTTCTTCCGCCAGGTCGGGTAATTGATCGAGCATATCGGTAATGGCCATCAGCTCGGCACGGCAATAGCTGCACGACTCAACATGGACTTTGAGTTCTTCGGGTATGCTCTCCGTTTCGTGGCGAAGATACTCAGCATATTGCGCCAGCTCATTCTCATCCGGATGCTCCGGATGGTTTTCGTGCTTATTATATGACTCCTTGTCGTTCATCCTGTTATATAGACGATGAAATTATCTTCCAATGGAAAAAAATTAGTCATTATTTTCAGAATATTCAGCTTTTTCCATCAGAATATAGAGAATTTCTAAAGTATAGGCTGATCTTGGCGGTTTACCATTCATCAGAACCAGCAGCTCATCCAAACGACTCGACGACCATTTACGAACAGCATCGGGAGTTCTGGGTTTCTTTTCGATCTGATTAAATGCAATACTGAGGGCTTCCATTTTATCCCTTTTGTTCGACTGCATTGCTCCATTCACTATTTCTGCCATCTGGCCCCGTTTTTTCTCATCAGGATCCAGTTCAAAACCGGAAAAATGATCTGAGGCAACTTCCAGGTCAGCAAAACAGCGGAGAGCGATCCAAAGTGCATTTTCTTCGCGGCCAAAAAGGCGGAAAGCTCTTCTCAGACGCTCATATTCCTGTCGGATGGTCAGCTGATCGGTAGCACTTTCCTGCGAGGTTTGCTCATATATTTCAGCCTGCGGTTCTGAAACGATACGCACTTTACGAAACTCCTCGAGGCACAGATTCCGGATAACCACAGAGAAATAGGTCCGGAATTTGCTCTTGTTCGTATACTGATCGCGAATTTTGGGCAAACGCTCGATCAGCTTTCGGTTAACGTCCTGCATCAGGTCACTGACATCTCTCTTGGGAAGGTATCCGTGAAAAGCAAGATTTTTTACAATAATGCGGATAACCGGTTGGTACCGAATCAGCAGTTTCTCGGGATCTTCCCTTAAAAGCCTGACATCGGTATCGTTATTATCCATAGGCTGCTAATCAACTACGTCAAATAAAAACGAATTATTTGACCTTAGCCTGGCATCAGTTCCCAAAGTATATCTTGATTGCTTTTCTTCCTCAAAAAACAATTCCTCCTGAATGGGTACTTTCTTTCTTTTATAGGCCGGAATTCTTTCCACCTCATCAATCATATCAGGGTTGGAAAGATTGTGGTAATTCAGCTCTTTAAGGCGGGCGGTTTTCACCGGATCCTCAATCGGAACCGATGGTGTAGCATGCTGGAACTTAACAGAATCCTTGATCGGTTCGCGCTCTGCAACTTTTCTTTCGGGTTCAACCGGTGGAGTATAGGCAGGAGGCGTAAATGCAGGAGGATTGTATGCTTGCGGATTATATGCCGGAGGAGAATAAGCTTTTGGATTATAGGCTGGCGGAGTTTGTACAGTGGCGTCTTCAGAGGCCGTGTTTATTGTCTTCTGTCTTTTTTCCGTCTGTTCCGTTCTCTCGGGTACAGGAACCGAAGCTGCGGCAGTTCTGTACTTATCCAGATGAATGACCTCTTTTTTAGGGGGCGTCAGGCTGAGCCATTCGGGGATCATATCATCTCGAAAACCGGTAGTCACCAGTGTTATGCGGATTTCATCCGTAAGGGATTCATCGGTACAGGTTCCCCAGATAACATTCACTGACACGCCAACGCGTGCCATGATTGTATCGCTGATGATACCCACTTCGTCCATGGTGATTTCGTCCTGGCCTGAGGTGATATTGAGCAGTACCCGGCTGGCACCCCTGATATCGTTACTGTAAAGGAGCGGAGAGTTGATTGTTTCATCAATGACTTTCCGGGCACGGTCGTAACCATGTGCAGATGCTGAACCCATGAAAGCAATCCCCCCTCTGGACATCACAGAGATGACATCGGCAAAGTCGACATTAATATAGCCGTGCACTGTAATTATCTCAGCAATACCCTTTACCGCCAGCAGGAGGATATCATCAGCTTTCCTGAAGATC
>CAILAQ010000704.1 GCA_903832165.1 uncultured Bacteroidota bacterium
ACCACCTGGACAGCTCACAGTACGGGCCTGGGACTGAAAACCCGCGAGCAGGCTCACGGCGCACCTGCCAATTTACTTGATCTGTATGCTGCCGGGGATATTCCGGAAACCGAATCGTTCGGATCCAGCGCTTTCAAAATCGCGGGTGTAGTTACCGACCCCGATTACAGCCCAACAACTTTCGGCCGTCCCGATCCGCTGGTTATGAAGTTTGCCACCTCCGCCGCGAACCTGAGCGGGAAAAAGATCGTTTCCTCAGAATCTGCTACCTGGCTTGCCAACCATTTCAAGGTTTCGCTGGCACAGGTAAAGCCACAGGTCGATGAACTCTTTGCTGCCGGCATCAATCAGGTGATGCTCGCCAGCGCTTCCTATTCACCTGCCGATGTTCCATGGCCGGGATGGATATTTTATGCCTCCACCGATTTTGGTCCCAACACCTCCTTTTACGAGTACCTGCCTGCCTTCAGCAAATACGTAAGCGCCTGTCAGAAAATCCTCCGGGAATCAACACCCGACAACGATCTCCTCATCTATTTCCCTTTTTCCGAGGTTATCTCCACGATTGGGAAGGACATGGGTAATCTTGTGACCTTTGATGTTCATCATCCGGAAAAATGGCTGTACGCTTATGCATATGGCAGGCTTGCCCGGGAACTCTTCGGGCAAGGGATTTCATTCGATTTCATCTCCGACAAACAGATCACCAACCTGCAGGATTTTTCGAAAAAAACCATTCTGATCCCTGATTGCAGGTTCATGCCTGTGGAGACTGCCCGTGCTATTAAAAGACTGGCGGATTCTGGCGCAACGGTGATTTATCAAAACCGGCAGCCTGCAGATGTCCCTGGGTTCTTCGGGGTTGAGGAGCGCCTGAAGGAGCTGGCATCCTTAAATAAGAGCACGCTGACCACAGGTAAAAAGATATCCGTGGAAGAAGATATTCCCTCGGCTCTTCAAAAGGCAGGAGTGAAATCGGAACCTTTCGGCACCCGGGGACTCCGGTATATCAGAAAAGTGAAGGGTGCTGAAACAATTTATTTTGTTACGAACCTGGCCGGCGAGTTCCATGGAGGATGGCTCAAACCCGGAACCCCGGGGCGCAATATTAACCGGTTTGATCCCCTGACGGAAAAGTCGCAGGCACTTCAATCTGACCCGGAGGGCAGGATATTTCTGCAGCTTGAACCGGGAGAATCGTGCTTCATCAGTATCAATGATTCAAATATTGCCGTCAACCAATCAGTAAAGGTTGCCGACCAAAAGAAAGAAGTGGTGAATCAAAATAATTCAGGATCCATTGGCACTGAATTCGCCTTGCCCGGACCCTGGAAGCTCAGTTTTTCAGCTGGCGGACCGGTGGTACCGTTCCCGCTTAAGGCAACCGGTTATGGAAGCTGGACAAATCTGCCTGATACTCTTTGCCGCTGGTATAGTGGCGTCGGAATTTATGAAACAGATTTTACGCTGCCGAAAGAATTCAGGCAGCCGAAAGGCAAAGCGGCATCCCCCCAACAATCAGGCCCGGAGGGTTATCGGTTAAACCTGGGGGATGTCAGAGAGGCTGCCGAAGTCTGGATTAACGGCCACTATCTGGGCCGGTCATGGAGCGTTCCGTTCCGTATCGATATCGCTGCGGAAAACTTAAAATCAGGAACCAATCACCTGAAGATTGCGGTAACAAATCACGCCATAAACCGTGTGATCTGGCAAGACCGGAACAAAATAGCCTGGAAAACCTATTTCTTCGTTGATATCACCTATAACGATTTCTCTGCAAAGCTCTGGAGTCCGGTTGCATCGGGGCTTTTGGGGCCGGTAACGCTGGAAGGCAGAGGGCAGAAGGCAGAAATTAGTAAGAAGGGTTAAGGCTCAGGTATTAATAGCCGCGGGTTTCAACCCGGGGGGCTGGCCTGAATAAAAGCCCTCATAATTGATTAAATACCCGGGGTTAAAACCCCTGGCTATTAATACGCTCCTTATTTCTTGATTCTTAAAACTTGTGACTAATTTCTGCCTTTTGCCTTCTGCCCTCTGCCTTATCTACGGAGTCTGTTGTCAATCGGCCGCCAGAATAACCTGGCAGAGCATCCCGGCAATATAAGCCGACAACCTCTTAACTTCCACTGGAGCGCTACTGTAACAAACTATCGGGAGTATCCACTCGAGCAAAGCCAGATAGTAGGGAACAATATTCGGTTCGCCGGAGGTGCAACCAATCGCATAACTTCTCATCTTCAAAGTCAGCATAAAGTTGCGCTTCATAATTTCGGGTGCGCCGCCTGTCCATGTAATATCGGGCAGGTGATTCAGGTTGCTGTTATTGTAAAACCGGGAGGTGAATTCAATCATCCTTTGCAAATCCTCTTCCGTGTCAAGCAAGGCGTGTTCAATCATGAATATTGCTTCGAGGCGCGCAAAATCGGAGATCGCTGAACGGGGCTTTGTCTCGGAAAAATCAATCAGGTAAACATTCATCTCCTTATCCAGCAATATGTTCTGCATATTCAGATCGCCATGGCAGATGGCTGAATAATATCCGATCGGTTGATTACGCCGGCGTGGAAATTCGTAACGCAGGAACCAATATGGGTTTATCCGCTTTTCGCCTGTTTCAATTATGGTCATGAACTTTTCCTCAGGATCGATCGACAGCAGCTCCTTTGCCGTTTCACAGAGTGTCGGAAAGAAAGTCAGTGTCGGATCCTGATCGCGGTAAGGAAAAACATTTTCTTTCACCGGCTGACCGTACCAGGGCTTCAGTATCTGAAGGAAAATTTTATCGAAAAGGGGCTCCAGCTGCTCCACGGGCCATTCATTAAAAAGATGGGTAAGCCATTTCAACCTTGTCTGCTCGCCGCCGATCCCGACAAAATTATAACGGAGCGCCCCCTGATCGCAGTGGAAAGCTGTACCCAGAACAATCGCACTGTTATTCATTATATAAGGGAGGGCATATTGCTGGCAGCGTTCCGCTTCCCGCGAAATCAGGTTGCGGTTGGCAATTTTCAGTACCGTGGGCCGGAGCTTGCGCCCTTCATGGTCGTAGGATTCCACCTGAAATGTCTGGGCAGAATATCCGCCATGCAGCTGTTTGATCACCACCCGGCCGGAATCCGTATACAACCGCCTGGCCAGGAAAGACTTATAGGGATCCAGGATAAAGCCATCGGCGGTCTCCACTTTGATTCGCTGGTCATCGGCATTACACCACTCATCAGCATAGAAAAGCCAGCTGGCTGGAGACTGCAGACTGAAGACTGAAGACTGAAGACTCTCAACAGATTCGATATTTTCGATGGTGAGGGAGCGGTTCAGAAATTCATAAAAAAGCTCACCCGGTATGATTGGAGATAATTCATTGAGTAGAAATCTTGCTCCATGTAATGCACTGATATCTCCGGTTGTTACACTTGTCGGCAAGAGCTCGGGATTGCGTGTTAACACTACCGGACTGAGTGGGAGAGCTGCAGTATCAACCAGGGATACTAATATTATTGACGGTGTTGCCGGACCTGAATCTGCAATCAACAGAGCTGCCGGCTTTCCTTTGGCTGACTTTTGCGGGATCTGCAAAACTGCATCCAGTAACATTTTAAGTTCTATGCCTGTTGTATTGATCAACTTGATAAGTAGTGCCGGATCGGGGCCAAAGGAGAGTGCCTGCTGAACGAAAATTCCGCCGGCTGCAGGATCGCGGAGCACCCTGAACTCAGGCGGAGAATCCTTATCGAACGGAATGAATCCGGCACAATTTCCTATCGTGGTAAAAGTGCCGTCGTTCTCCCCATCGTCCGTAAGGGATTCGGCAGGTGATCCGGTTCCAATCGATATACCCAGTTCATTATATCCTGCAATATCGGGATGATTCCAGATAAGCGGTGTTTGATTGATTTCCGGAAAGTCCTGAACGTGAAAATTGAACTCACCTATGCGCACTTCATAGGTAAGGCCAGCCTTGTTTCTTAGCCGCAGGATTTCTTCGCGGGCGGTTGTATCATCCTTAAAAACAGGGAAAACCTTTTGCAGACCGGTCATCTCGATCACCTGAAAAACCTCTGGCGGCAGACTGGCTAACATCAGGGCACCACCCCTGGCATTGAGAGTTTTTGCCGCCAGCATCAGCGAACGTATTCCGGAGCTTGCCAGGTAGTTACAATTGGAAAAATCGATGATCAGGTATTGTTCCTGATCGAGCAGTGATTTAAGTTTTTCGCTGAAAAAGGTGCTGCTCAGGGTGTCGAGCCGGCCTTCCGGAATAATGGAAACAATGGCTCCTTCGTTTTGTATCGATAAGGTAAACATCGGCCAATAATGGGTAAAGTGATTTCCCCGTTAATTTAGCAAAAAATTCAAATCAGCTGATATCCTCCGGCAGACCGGGAAGGATTCCTTTTGTAACGTAGATCGGATGGATATATTTCCGCAATGATTTATTTTTCAGCCCGAACCAAATGGCGGTCACGAGAGAGACACCGCCAGCGATAATCAGGGTAACAGGAATACCAAAACCGCTGGCCAGGGAACCGGCGATAAGACTGCCGATCGGGGTGGTCCCCATTAAAGCCATGGCATAAAAGCTCATCACGCGACCGCGTTTATCTTCATCAGCAATGGTTTGCAGCAAAGTATTGATAGATGAAATCGTAAGGATCAAGGACATGCCGCCAAAGAAAAGGGCAATTATTGAAACAGGAAGCGCCTTTGACAAGGCAACAACCAGGAGCGAAACGCCCAATATACTGGCACTCAATGTAATGAGATTCCACAAACCGATTACTGATTTTCGGGATGCCATATATAAAGCAGCCGTGAGTGCCCCCGCCCCCATACCCGACATCAGATATCCCAGCGTTTTAGCGCCGCCTTTCATAATTTCCCTGGCATAGGCGGGCAGCAGAACAACAAATGGCAGGCAAACGAGACTGAGCGTAGCCAGCACCAGTATCAGCCTTCGGATAGGTACAGAGTGAAAAGTATAATGAAATCCTTCTGTAAAGCTTTTTCTGAACTTATCGTGTTTCGGAGGAACTGGTTTTGGCGGAATTCTTATCTGCAGCAATGCCCCGATTACCGCGATATAACTAATCGCATTAGTGGCAAAGCAAACGCCCTCTCCAACTGCCGCGATGGCAACGCCGGCTATGGCAGGTCCGATCAGGCGGGCACCGTTAAAAATGGCTGAATTCAGTGCGATGGCATTGCCGAGATCTTCCGGACTATCAATCAGGTCGATAACCATTGACTGGCGTGCAGGAACATCGAAAGCGGTTACAATCCCTGCAAAAATACTGAGGGCAATAAGGTGCCATACCTCCACTACATTAGAAAAAACAAGCATGGTGAGGATGATGGCCTGAATCATATAACAAACCTGAGTAACAATCATGATCCTCAAACGGCTGAACCTGTCAGTCAGCACACCGGAAAACGGGGTCAGAATAAATGTGGGAATCTGACCAAGGAAGCTGATCAGACCCAGCAGGAATACTGATCCGGTGAGCCGGTAAACCAGCCAGCTCAGGGCAATATTCTGCATCCATGAGCCTATGAGCGAAATGCCCTGACCGGTAAAATAGAAACGGTAATTACGGGAGTGAAGGGAGGCGAAGATCATGTTATAGATTCGAAGACCAGTGTTGAGATTCGAAGACCAGTGTTGAGATTCGAAGACCAATTTTGAATTACGAAATTACAAAATCAAATGTGCCAGAAGTAGCCTTTCTACTTAATTCTTTATGCCTTTACTTGTGCCTTGTGCCTTGTGCCTTGCGTAGCGATCCTTTCCGTCACTAAGCCAACTGAGCGAAAACCGGGCAAAATACATCTGGTAAGTCTCATACTCCCCCACTTCATAATATATTCCTACAGTTCCGTCGTCGAGAATGGTGAGTGCTGAATAGGCCGATGACCCCGAGTAAATTACCTTACTAACGGGCCAGGTCTGCCCTTCGTCATAACTTAGCAGCACGCTGACATTCTTCCGCGACGAGGCAAACGGGATAGAATGAAGCAGTCGGTTTTTATTAAATCCGTCGGTCAGGGCGGTATACCGGATCAGGTCGCCATTACAGAACGGATCGGTAATGTCATTCTGATCAATCTGATTTCCCCAGGTTATTCCATGGTCGCGCGATAAATTAAACAGGCGGTGGCCCGAATGGCGGATGCTCATCAGCACATCTCCATTATCCAGCTCAACGACCTTGGCTTCGTCGCCATTCTCGGATGCACGGTTGGTTGATGCCTGCCAGGTATTGGCATTATCGTCGGAATAAATTACGAAGTTCGATACCGATGAGCCCGACGGTTCCCGAACAGCCAGAACGGCCAGCAGCCGGCCGTTGCGCAACTGGGTAGCAGCTCCGGAGGCAATAAAAGCTGCCGGCCACAGCTGTGTTACCGGGTTCGTGCAGGTAGCTCCGTATATCTGTGAAGTAATATCGACAGGCGCGCTCCAGGTGATTCCATTATCGGCGCTGACTGATTGATTTATGCGGATCGGGGCAGCTGCGGTAGAGGATGGCCAGCCTTTATCGGAAGCAAAAAGGCAAACGATTTCACCATTTTTTTTGTTCACCACCAGGGCAGGATCGCCGTAACCGGTAGATATTCCTTCGCCGGCAATGGTTAACGCATTGCTCCAGGTGGCACCCCGGTCGGTGCTGCGACGGATCACCACATCGATATTGGAAGGCAGGTCATTGGCGCCGTCCCAGCGCTTGTCGGTGGCAGTTACCAGGAAACCGCCGGCAGTCGTTACGATGGCCGGAATCCTGTAACTTTTCGAACCTCCGTCGCCCCCCTGAAAAAGAAGTTTACTGGCTAATAATATGGTTCGCGTGCCATCGGTTTCCGGCACCGGAACCACTGTGCCATCGCCCAGAGTATAGGAAACCACGGATGCCCCGAGCTGGTTGCCTTCCTTTGCCGAGGCTTTCAGATCAGCGGTTATCCAGATGTAATTTTCGCCATCGATCAGGCTCACCTCGTCCTTTATAACAATGTTGCCTGAGGCCGGCCTCACCCTTGCCAACAGACGGGAATTAGCAGGATCGAACCGTTTTAACGTGCCGCTGAAATATACACTGACACTCTTGATATCAGCAATATTTGTGGTGCCTTTCAGATTGAATGTGATGCTTTTGATTATTGCCTTCGCTGATTCCGGTTTTATCTGTAAAACAGCCAAACGCTCATTGGCATTTCCAGCACCGGCGGGAAGCGTTGTTTTTATAACAGTTTGAGATTGTGCAGCACTTGCCGCAAAAATCATTACACTGGCTGTCAGGACAAAAAGAGCAAAATTTTTCATCAATGGGCGGTTTTCTGAGCCCCCAAGGTCGGAAAAATCCCCGGAACTTCGCGGTATGCGACGGGGTCCCCACCTGCGTAGTTCCGCGGTATGCGACGAGGTCCCCACCTGCATAGTTCCGCGGTATGCGACGAGGTCCCCACCTGCATAGTTCCGC
>CAILAQ010000705.1 GCA_903832165.1 uncultured Bacteroidota bacterium
ACTTTACTTCTTGCCTTTTTGCCGTGTTGCCCTCTTGCCCTGCGTTTGGCATTTATCTGAAGTAAACAAAATACAGTACCCCAATCGTAACCACCATATTGATCACACTCAGTGGCAGCCCGATCGGGAGAAAGTCTTTGAATTTATAGCCGCCGGGTCCGTATACCATGAGGTTGGTCTGGTAGCCGTGTGGGGTGATGTATACACCCATACTGGCTGAAGCGGTGAGCAGTGCAAAAGGAAGAGGATTGAGCCCAAGGTTATGAGCCGTGAGCAGGGCGACGGGGAAAACGAGGGTTACGGCGGCCTTATTGTTAACATAGGCAGCGATAATTGCGGTGGTAAAATAGAGTCCGGCGAGGATCCCGACGAGGCCGAACGGACGCATCAGATCGATCATGCTCCAGGCGAATTTCTCGGCCAGACCGGTTTTGTACATCGCGGTGCCGAGTGCAAGGGTCATCACGATAATCAATCCGAGGTTATAATCGAGGCTCTTGAATACTTCCTTGGGATTGGCGATCCGGCTGAGCAGCAGGATCATCAAATAAACAGTAACTCCCATGATCAGTTTTATCACTCCGAATACCGATAGCCCGATAACGAGCAGCAGTCCGCCGAGGATGGCAAAGTTTTTCAGCTTACCGCGTTTTTGAATCTTGCGTACTTGCTGCAAATGATAGAAATCGCCGGATGCCTCCACACGGAAACGTATCCCGGGATCGGCCAGCAACAGAATGACATCGCCTGGCCGCACCCGTATATCAGCCGTTTTTTCGACCAGTTTCTCGCCGTTGCGATGAATGCCCAGCACCACCGCTCCGTATCGCTGCCGAAACTTGATATCACGTACGGTATTGGTGGCCAGAGAACTGTTGTGGCTCACCACGACTTCCACTACCTCGAGATGCTCTTTCTGGTCGAAATGCCCGACTTCCACCAGGGCAAGGCCATCAAAGTGGTCGATGAGTTCGGAGATGGCATTCGTGTCGCCGGTGAAGATGAGCGTATCCCCGGAGCTTAGTTGGTAGATTGGGTCCGTAGAAGGGATACGCAGGTGAGGGGCAGAGGAGGTGAGGAGGTGAGCAGCAGAGGGGGTGAGGGGCTTATGGGGGTGGATTTCCATCAGGGATAAGCCTTTGAGATTCAGAAGACCAGACTCCGGGATGGTTTGGCCGATCAGGTGGCTGGCTGGTTTGATGATTGCCTCAACCATGTATTCGCGCTGGTTGGTGGCGTAACGCTCGATGGCGGGTTCGCGCGATGGCAGGAGCTTATCGCTGAATAGCATCAGATAAATGATCCCGATAACAAGCATGGGCACGCCCACCCAGGCAAAGGTGAAAAATCCGATGGTTTCAAATCCGGGGATAATTTTCTGATCATGTATAAGACTACTGATTATCAGATTGTTTGATGTCCCTATAAGCGTGATATTACCGCCGAGAATAATGGCGATGCTCAGTGGGATCATCAATTTAGATGGAGGAACGCGCATTTTGCTGGTCCACGACTGGACAAACGGTATCATGATGGCAACCAGCGGAGTATTGTTGATGAAGGCAGAGACACCGGCCATCGGGGTAAGCACTTTGAAAATAAACCCGCGGGTGGTTCGGGCCCGGTTCATCATATTCTCGAAAAATCCGCTGATGGCGCCAGTCTGCCGGATGACTTCACCAACAAGCAACAGCATGATTACGAGCAACATCGGCTCATTGGAAAATCCTTCGAGAATCTCTTTGGTTGTCAAAACCTGTGTGAGTCCGAGAACTACCACCGCCAGCACGAAGGTGAAGGTGGCGCCGATGAACTCGAAGTAGAGCGAGATCAGGACGAACGCGAGGACGGCGATTACGATGAGCTGCTGGAGGGTCAAGTGGGTATGGGGTTTACGTGGTTAGGGACGGGGTCCCCGCCTCCGGCTTCGCCTTCGCGGGGATGACAACTCTTTGTGGCGGGTTTTGTTTTTCGGGTATCATGTATCAGATTAACTCGCGCAAAGATATATTGAATGGGTAATAAATTGTACGGTGCAGGGGTCGGTATTTGTACTGAGGAAGTCTTCAGTACTCAGTTTGCAGCCGGCCGTCAACAGTTGCTTAGTTTCGTGGTTTAGGACGGGGTCTCCGCCTCCGGCTTCGCCTTCGCGGGGATGACAACTCTCTCGAGGGCAACTTGATCTTGGAAATTCAGCATTCAACAGTGGCCCAGGAGCCTCATCTTTCTTTCGTCTGCCGATCTTCTTCTTCGTCTACCGTCTGCCGGTCTTGTAGAGCGTCGCAATCCAATCAATGGTATTTTCGATCGGCCGGAATTGGAAGTTAAGGGTATTGCAGATTTTCGCAGAAGAATAATAGCTGATGTGCTGGGAGGCTTCGGCAGTTTCGCGGGTTAGCAAGGGATTCCGGCCGGCCAGTCGCGCCCGGAGGGTATCGGCCCGCCAGGCGATCTGGGTCATGAATTTTCCGGCAAAGATGGTCGGGTTTGGCCTTCCGTATTCATCGGTCACCATGTTGAAGAAATCGCGGAAGCGGACGTTGGCGCCAACGACGCAGTAACGGACGGATCGAGGAAGAAGATCGGGGGACGAAGAAGAAGATCGGGGGACGGAAGACGGAAGACTGAAGACTGCAGACTGAAGACTTGAGATTGAAGACGGTTCCATCGAAGAGTTGTCATCCCCGCGGAGGCGGGGACCCCGTCGCTGACCACGGCATTCTGCAATTGAAGGTGACCCGACACCCGATACCTGATCGATTATCGCGGTGAGATCGCGGACGTCGACGTAACCGGTGCCACCGTAGGGATAGTATTTGAGTCCCTGCCAGGCTTTTTCGAAGAGCTGTGAGCTGCCTTTGAACCATTGTCCGGGTCCGAGGATGATGCCCGGATTAAGGATGATGGCCTCGAGGCCGAGGTCGGTCAGCACTTTTTCGGATTCGTATTTTGATATGGAATATCCGTTGTGCTTGCGATTGGGATCACGCGGCGTTTCTTCATCGATCAGAAATTTCGTACTGTTTCCCGGCCCATCGCCCAACGCTGAAATCGACGAAATATGTATCAGTCTCAATTCGGCAGTCTTCCGTCTCTTGTCTTCTGTCTCTTGTCTTTTTGTCCTAATGGCTTCCGCCAGATTCCGTGTGCCCTCCACATTATTAGTGATCATCCTGTCCCTGTCTTTCTTCTGATAGGAGACGATAGCGGCACAATTGATTACGCAATCGATGCCATCCAGAGCTTTTACTATAGATTCTTTATCCAGCAGATCGCCGGTGCGCCACTCGATACGATCCAGGAGCTGGTCGGGGTCTTTTGTGTAAAAGGAAAAGATTTCGCGCAGGGTATCGAGGCTGGCGGATGGACGTTTTAAGGCAGCAACTTTTTCGTGCTTCTGGAGCAGATCGTATATCAGATGCCCCCCTAATAATCCTGTTGCTCCGGTTACTAATATCATGGCCGTAGTGTTTTGATGCTGCTTTGAAGTTTGGCAAAATCTAATCTCTCGCCAAGACGCAAAGGCGCCAATTGTTTTCTGTTAATAGCGTCTTTGCGTCTTTGCGCGAAAATTCTTATTCTCTTCTCCATTCGAGCTTTTTACCAAAACCAAGCCGGTTATCGGTCATTTTAAGGTAGTCGATATACAGCACCCAGAGATCGAGTTTGGCGGCGAGGGCGAAGGGAAAACGGCGGAGGTAGGCGGAGCGGCACTCGGAAGCATTCGTGGTAAGGGACGGGGTCCCCGCCTCCGCGGGGATGACAACGCTATCGGGGGTAGCCTCTGTGAAGAAAGCACGGCCGGAAAGCTGGACGCCTCGGATGAGGCCGATAGCTTTGGTTTCGAGGGCGATGCCGCAGGAGACATTCGCATTGTTGAGCATATTTTGTCCGTGGCGGGTATCGGGTCCGGAGGTAAAAACGAGAGCCTGGTGATCAGGCAGGAATGCATAAAAGCAGTGGGCCACCCACACACCCTGGTCGGAGGACGTGGCAAGGTTAAGAACGTGGTGCTGTTTGAGGAAGCGGGTGATTCGTTGTTCCATGAGTTTTCGTTATTACGCCAAAGTTATCGCTTTTGGAAGACAGACGGAAGACAAAAGACAAGAGACAAAAGACAAGAGACAGAAGACAAGAGACAGAAGACAGAAGACAGTATACAGGAGACGGTTAGACGGGGAAGGGGGCCCATTGGTCGGGATGGGCTTTCATGTGGGTCAGCATCCTGAGGATTTCATCGTAAGAACGATTAAGCTTATCAGCGGCAGGCTTACCGACATAGCGGCATTCGACGCAGAATTGAATCCAGACCCGAGTTTCAGCGGCCTCTGATTCACAATCAATTATCTTCGAAATGAACATTTTCGGATAATGCCTGCGACGAAATGCTTCAGCCAAATTGGCGGCAACCGATCTGGAGGATCTTCTGACCTGATCGATTAAAGAATAAGTTTCCTCCTTCGGGAAGCTCTTTGTCAAAACATAAATCTCCATCGCCACCTCAAATGCCCGCTGATATACAATCAAATCCTTATGACTAACAATTTTCCCCATCTCCCTGTCTTTAAGTCTCTTGTCTACTGTCTCCTGTCTTCTGTCTCCTGTCTTATCTCCAGCACCTCCTCGGTAAAACCGATCATTCGTTCGATTCCGGAGAAAAATTCGAGTAACTGATCAACCAAAGAGTCATCGGATGTTGAATTTTTTTCAATTCCTGCGAGCTGAAGCCGCAGCACCGGATCATTTCCGATAAGGTCCCATGCCAAATCTGTATCGCATTTCATGATATTGAATTTTAGAGTTCAATTATATAGATGCAGG
>CAILAQ010000706.1 GCA_903832165.1 uncultured Bacteroidota bacterium
AGAGTTCCGTGGATCTCTGAAAACCAAAGTATCCTGATTACCAAGTCACTATCTTTAAGCAAACTCCGTGTTTTTCGGTGCTCTCTGTGACTACTATATAACTCTTTGTACATATCAGATAATCAACATATTTCAAGAAGCCTTTTTTAATTGGTCAAGTTGCTTCTCCAAGGATTTTATCCTTTTTTCGGTCCATTTATCAGTGCTTTGCTTCATGATTTCCGGATTGTATTCTGTTTGATGAATGATCATTGAGTATATTATTGCGGATAGTTTATTAGCGGTTGCAACTACTCCTCCCTTTTTGCCCAATCTGGATCTCATCTTTCTGGCATAATTGCCCAATGGTGATTTGCTTCTCGTTAAACCGCTTGCCGACATTCGTAAGGTCTGACCAGCAAAGTTTTTAGGACCAGGCCATTTAGTCATATCTGTGCCAATTTCAGATACAAGTTCAAGGCACGAGATTTCACTGATCCCTTCGACTCTGCATAAATCAACCCCCGTGAGTATTTTTAATAAGGGTTGTATTTCAACGCCCATTTGATTCTTCCTACGTTTTTTTTTTAATGGGACATTCGGCACCTCTCCTTCCGATACGATCGCTACCTGCTTCAATAACTGTTCCAATATCAGTTCCTCGCATGCTTGAATCTGACCTTGATAAAACAGATATTCCTCGTACGCTTGCTTTAATGTAAACAAGTATTCCTTTTTCCTGATACCAGCCAATGATTTTTTAATGTCTTCATCACTTGCTTCTATTCGCGGATCCTTCAGTTTGATTAGCTCCTCAACGTCTCGTTCTCCTCTGATAATGGCTTTCACCATGAGAAGCCCCGTTTTGCTTAAAATATCACTGATCACCGTATGAAGCTTTATGTTCATCAGCTCCAGTGCCTTTTGCATACGACGCACGCTGTCTGAACCTATGAGTACCAAGTTCCTGCGTTGACGAACATACGTGCGCAGAACCCGGGTCTCTTCGTCAGGTTGAAAGCTTTTTTGCAATAAACCACAGCAATGCAGCTTTTGCAACCAAATGGCATCCGTATCGTCTTTCTTTCGCCCGGTTACATTCTTTACATGCTTGGCATTCACCAGGTACGGCTCTATTCCTGCTTCTTCCAGCATCAGATACAGGTTTAGCCAATAAACACCCGTGCTTTCCATCGCTGCCGTGGTAATGCATTCCGACACCAGCCATTGAACCAGAAGAAGTAAATCTTCTGTAAATGTTCTAAACGTTCTCACTTCATGTCTGTATTGATTTTAGAACAATCTATACGGGGTTCTGAAGTTGAAAATTTGATCTACTATACGGTGTCTTTAAAAGCATCCAGTTGAAATTCCAAAAAGAACCCTAAACCAAACTCCGTGATGGAATATTTTTTCCAGTACACGCAAGGGCTTTTCCATAGATTGCGTATTTTTCCTCCAAGTTATCTGTTTTGAGATTCTGTTCCAAAACGGCTAATACTCCGTGGTTAGTGCTAATTGCTGAACTTTGTACGACAGCGGAATGGTGCTCTCAGTAACCACGGTACGACAGCATAAAGGTCCCGCTTACTGAATGTCGCGGTAAGGGACGGGGTCCCCGCTTCCGGCTGCGCCTGCGCGGGGATGACAAAAAAGGAATGCTAGGTTGGACACATTCTGGAAGAACGCTTTTGTGGACACAGAAGTTGCCAAGTGCGGACTGAAGACTGAGAACTGGGTACTGAGGACTGGGTACTGCCTTAAGCCTTAACGCTGTCCAACCAACTCAGTTTTGCTGTCTGCCAATTTTTGATTGATATATGCTTTTAACTCCTCAAAAGTCATATTTTGGGTCTCAGCACTAATCTTATCCCGAATTTCACGCATCATTTTAACTGCGTCAAAAGTCTTTTCCTTTTTAGTCGTCTTCATATTTTACCAAATCTTTTGGGCTTCTGATTTCGATGATTGAATACCCAAGTCGTAAGTTTACTGAATTGTAGCCCTTAATTCTGTCAAGATTTACGATATGCTTAAAATTCCAACTGGCTAAAACGTCAACCTTATTGACCGTTGCCAATGCAATGTGCCGGCAATCCTCCAGACTTGTTTTTCCAACGACTTTCTCTTCAATATATTTGTCAGCAAGTAAAACAGCCTCCTCTGTCAATTCAACTCTTTCAAATTTATCTGCAGAGAATTGTAATAAATGCTCCTTAACCTGAAGCGGAGCATTCAAGAGTTCAAGGTCAAGCAAATCGGAAATGACGAATTTTATTTCATTATTCCGCAGCCGATCAAAAAGCTTTGTTGTTGCCTCTTTGAACTCTTCGTCAAAGTAGCCGCCAACCACTGAGGTGTCTATATATATTCGTTGTTTCATGCTCAAAATCAGCACTTCAAATATAGCGAAAAAACTGGAAGGTGGCAAAAAAACATAAAACTGAAATGGGGAAAATCTGAAATAATACAACCGGCAGGTAATCAGCTTTGATCTGCCGGACAGCATGAGTGTTTTGGAGGTTAGGTAACATGGAATGATTTTGACGAGCTACGCTCATCAAAATAATAAGTTAACAATACAGTTGAAGACACCTCCCGCAGAATTTCGTGGTGAGGAACGGGGTCCAGTGGCAAGCATTCGCGGTAAGGGACGGGGTCCCCGCTTCCGGCTGCGCCTGCGCGGGGATGACAAAAAAGGAATGCTAGGTTGGACACATTCTGGAAGAACGCTTTTATATGCAGCGAAGTTCCCGACTGCAGACTGAAGACTGAGAACTGCCGACTGAGAACTGAAGACTGCTGACTGCCTAAAGTGAGAATAAATTACACAATATCCTCACTTTACTGAGACTATTTCGTAAATTTGTCTCCATATCAATCTTTAGAAATAAACATTGACAGCCGTCTGGTTCAGGTAGTTACCGGTGTCCGCCGATCAGGGAAGTCGACCATGGTGCATCGCGCATTAGTCGGAAAACCTTATGCTTATGCCAATTTTGACGATGAACGGTTAGCCGGTATAAGTCCGGACCGGTTAAATGACCTTCTTGAAGCTTTATATGCGGTATATGGTGATTTTACTTATCTCTTTTTGGATGAAATCCAAAATGTAGAGAATTGGCATCTTTTTGTCAACCGGCTTCTGAGAAACAGCATCCATGTGGTTATAACAGGTTCAAACTCTAAATTGCTAAGCCGTGAACTGGCCACACATCTCACCGGAAGGTATTCACCTGTGGAATTGTATCCTTACTCCTTCCGTGAGTATCTGAAAGCCAGAAAATTTATGCATACAATTGAACCTACTGCAAAATCTTTTGGGCTATTAATCAATCAGTTCAACGAATATTTAATAACCGGAGGACTCCCTGAGATCGTTTCAGGAGAACCGGCTGAAGCTTATGCCACTAATTTATTGGAAGCAATTATCACCCGCGATATCATATTTCGTTATGGGATTCGATTCGTACGGACTTTCAGGGAAATTGCAAGGTACTTGATTTCAAATTTCGGAAATGAGATCAGTTTCAACCGCATAAAAAATCAGTTCGGATTAGGTAGTGAAAATACGGTTAAGAATTATGTGGGATATCTTGAAGAGGCATGGCTGGTACTTACCTTGCCGAAATTTTCATATAAAACCCAGGAAACCCTTCGATATCGCAAGATTTATTCCATTGACACCTCATTTTGCCAAATAACCGGGACCCGGTTTTCAAGCAATTCAGGCAGGTAATTGAACTCATTCAGGTTGCAGAAACCATCACTGACCCGGGAACTCGCAAACGTGAGGTCAGAGCTCTCGTTGCCGCCTCGGAAGCGCTAAGTGCGTCAAACCTGACAATTATTACCGTGAATGAACAATTTGAAATCGAGGAATCCGGGCGAAATATCAAAGTTAAACGCATAACAGATTGGCTGCTTGGAAGGTAGTCAGGGGATTGAATGAAGTGAGAAAGAGGAGATTCGAATTAAGAATTTCGAATTCCGAGGTAGGAGATTCAAGTGTGCCGAGAAGTTGCCAAGTGATGGCTGAGAACTGAAGACTGAAGACTGCCTGATAAAGGCTCCGTTGCCCATTCTAAGAAAGAGGCCTATCGCAGTAAAAACATTTTATGGTGGGTTAAATAAGTTCATCCATAAGCAGAAAGTCGGCAATATGTTTATGCCGTATCCCCCTGCGCTTTAGCTCGAGCATGACCATATTTTCCAATACTCCTGAAATAAA
>CAILAQ010000707.1 GCA_903832165.1 uncultured Bacteroidota bacterium
ATATTTTGAGAACGCTCTTTGGAGCCCGGTAACTGTCCTGGTTAAACTTAATTTCATTTGAAGTTACGGAATAGCCGTCAAAATATATCGTTCCTTTTCCAATCAGCCCTCCCGGCTCCAGGTTAAGTACCCCGTCGAATTTGCCGGAACCATACATATTGAGCGGCCCTTTTGTGCTCTGCGCTACAAGTTTATCACTTCCGGGATACCATTTAACGGCCATTTGCTGACCTCTGGTTTCAGGATTTCCGGTATCCGAGGAATCTCTGGCCACTGCCAGACTCGCCATGGTATTGACCTGGTCCGGCAGAAACAAAATATCGCCTGATTCAACCTCGGAATTAAGATATTCAAGCCTGCCTGAACCTCGGAGTCCGGCTTTGCTCATTGATATATTATTAAAGAACCGGCCTTTGCCATTATAAACAGGATATCCTTCTTCAGGGGTTTTCAAGGTCTCAAAACCTAGTGAATGATCGCTCTGGTGTCTTAAGGCAAGCTCCAGCGGAGGGAATATTCCGGCTGTCATCAGCCGACCCGGAAAGTTTAGCGAATCACTGAATGTAAATGAGTTGAGACCTCTCAGCGTGAATGGTGAAATGCTGAAATTAAAGGTTTCACGCGGATACACACCATTGAGGATCTCCTTCTGGTTATAATAGACATAAGCATTGGTGTCCGTCTGGAGAATTGGATACTCAGGGAATCTCTCGGTATTAATGCCCGATTTGTCTGATGGGTGATCAATTTTAAGTGTACCCTTGGTGTATTCAATTACCGATGTGACATCAGCCAGTAACGGAACCTGGCTGTTCTTAGACGGTTTCTCATAAACCTGAATCTTCAGCTTGCCTACCTGGTTGAGCCTGATCGAAAAATCGTCATAGTTAAAATGAAACTTATTTCCGAAAAAACGGATCAGCCCACCTTGTATTTCTCCGTCAAAAAGAATGTCTCCGTCTTTTAGGATTTCAATGGATGCATTGCTGGGATAAATCGTGACATGGCGTGTCTGACTTAGTTCAATAGTTTTCACCCCGTTAACTTTCAGGTGATTATCGGTAAGGTTAATCATAGCATTTACTTCTGGGGGCTGAAGGATGGATTCAAAACGAATTACATCATAATCCTGCTGTCCGGCATTCTTTTTCAGAAAATCAAAAGCACGCTCCTGTACGTCAACGATCTTGTTTTCTGAATTATATCTAACAAATCCCAAAAAGGAAAGCCGAAGCAGCATTTCTTCAACCAGGTGCTGAGGTTTAGCCATAAATTTTGCCAGTTCGTCCAGAGTAAAGGTCCTCGAATAGTAAAAATCCGAACATTTTTTAACTGCCGTAACCGGATGGGTTTTATCAGCCATCAGAATTTCATTGTACCGGTCAATGTTGAAAAAGTCGGCTGATTCAAACCAGGCTTTGTTTTCAAGGCTTCCCGGCAAGCTTGCCATGCTCAAGAAATTACCTCCAAGATTCCACCTTAACCAATCAGCATTCAGGTCGTAATTATGGTAAGAATCAATGAATCGGGAAGGGGAGAGGCCCTGACCATCGCGGATCAGTGAGATTTCTTTCTGCTTTCCATTATACTGAAAAAGTAATCCGGGATGATAAATGGAATCCGCCTCCAGGTATATGCTGACTTCGGTGTTGATACCTCTAGCCTGCTCTGATTGAAAAGAGAAATAATTGGAGACGAGCCGCATCAGGGGTTTTTGATTCCTGTAAACAGTAAGAATGCCTTTTTGTCCAGCCTGGCCAATTCCCAAAACCTTGGTTCCATGAAGCGAGAATCCCCCTTCATAATCTATTCCGGGATAAAGATTTTTAATCCTGTTAGTGAGATCGTAAGAGGTGAATTTGGGATATCCGGCGGTCTCCGGAGAGACTCCGGGAAGGATTTTGTTTTCAATTCGTCCGATCAACGGTTCTGTAAAATATCTTCTGTCAGTGAGGTTAACCGAATCTATCTCATAAAATGATTTTTTCAAGTCAAGTTTGTAGGTGTTCAGGGTAACAGAAACCTGGCCGGAGGGGATTTTTACCTTTTCCCACGTGATGCGGCCGCCTTCACCATAAAAAGTGTTTGTTCCGGGATAAAAGCGCCCCCTTGTTGAATAAATAACTGTGCTGTCGCCACTGCCCCTGGCAACCAGATCCGTGGCATTTATGGAAATATAAAAAATGGAATCAACGCCGTAGATACTTTTCCCGGGTTTGACTCCCCACGCAAAGGCACTTGATTTATAAAGAGTTCCATTTTTGGAATAGGCCAATGTAAATTCCATGAATTTCTTTGCCTGGGTAATATCCTTCTTATTCAGAAGCAGTAATTTTCCCAGGTATCCTGACCAGGTCAGGTAGCCTGCCTGATCAATTGTATTGGTGGCTGCCTCCAGAAATGAATTGATCAGAAGGAATAAGTCTGATATTGGCTGTGTCTCTGATTTTATGATTGAGTTTGCCTTTCCGGCAAGATCGATCCAATGATTTTCCTCAAGCTGACCGTTCTTTTGAACTGTTTCGAGCTTTAAAAGAACAGCCCGTGAAGCTTCAGACTGTTGATTGCCGAAGAAGTCACGGGCTTCCTGTATAAACAAAATCGGATCAGGATGGAAACGAACCGTTTCCTGACCCATAACATGAATCAGGCATCCTGACAGAAATAATAGCAGAATGCCGGAAATTTTCATTGCATTTTGATAGCCAGGCTCATGAGGGGTTCATTTTCAGAAGGATAGAACGATACGATGAAATTCAGCTGCGTCAAGCGCTGCGCCACCGATTAAGCCTCCGTCAACATCTGGTTTTGAAAAGATTTCAGCTGCATTGGATGATTTACAGCTTCCTCCGTACAAAATGGTGAGTTCGCCGGCAATCCCTGCACCATAGCGGGCTGCAACCAAAGAGCGAATATACTTGTGTATCTCCTGAGCTTGTTCCGGTGATGCAACAACACCTGTGCCAATTGCCCAAACTGGTTCATAGGCAATAATTACCTTCGCGAAATCTTCATTGTCCAGGTGGAAAAGACTCTCTTTCAGCTGCTTCTCAACAATCTTGTTCTGGATTCCCGCATTCCTTTCTTCCAGTACTTCACCGCAGCAAAAAATCGGACGCATTTCACTTTTGATCGCCAGATTGACTTTTTTTGCCAGAGCGGCATGATCTTCCTTGTAATAGGCACGCCTTTCAGAATGCCCAATGATCACGGCCATAACGCCAACTGCTTTTAACATCCCTGTTGATACCTCGCCGGTATATGCGCCATTTGGTTCAGAGGCACAATTCTGTGCTGCTAAACAAATTTTTGCAGGATCAATTACCTTGTTCACTTCGCTCAGATGAGTGAATGGTGGTGCAATGGCTACACCAACATTTTCAAGAGCTGGCTGATCCCGAAGAAGCTGCATTAATTCGCTCGCTAATTTTACACCGGCTGCAACATCTGTATTCATCTTCCAGTTTCCGGCAACAATTCTTTTTCTCATAAATAAGTGTTTAATAATCAGAATATTGATTAAATTTCTTTAATATTTTTAACTTGTTTGTGGTGCCATTTACCCATAACTGTTCCATTTTTAATCAGGATCAGCCCCGGATTTGACCGTATCATTGTTTTAAGTGTTGTACCATCCATTAAATACATTGGATAAGCAGCCTTCGCTTTCTCCTTAAATACTTCAAACTCTTCCGGCACCGATGAAGTGAGGCCATAGACTTTATAACCTTTCGAGATGGCCCGATTAATAATCTCATTGATTTTACCGATATTTTTCTGATCAGCTTTATTTAATGAACCCAATACCACCAGCAGTGTATAGCCGGGTTCCGACAAAATCAGATCCGTGAGATCCTGACCATCCGCTGCCAAAATGCTAAAGTCATGTATTGGAGGTACATATCCCTTTTTAATCAGGATGGACTTAGAGTCCACAAATTTCCATGCAGAATCGTTTCTTGGGTAATTGTCCTGAGTAAATTGCTGAATCTTACCGGCTTTCTCGTAGTAGAACTTCATTTTATACACATCTTGCTGAGCTCCCTCCGGAACAATCATTCCTTTTGGGATATTTACCCCTACTTTATAAGGCATGAAATCAATAGCCGGTAAATGGCTCAGATTAAAAAACTCAAACCCGAAAACAAGTATAGCCAATGCAGTCGAGGCAGCAATCTGAATGGGTTGTTTCAGAGGATTCTTATAGTTATTCCGGTTTAAAACTAAAACTGCCAGAATCAAGTCGATAGCCAGATTTTTAAGGAATGTTTGTAAATTGGTAAGTACCAGCGCATCGCCGAAGCATCCGCAATCAGTCACTTTGTTTGTAATCGCCAGCCAAAGGGTTAGCGGAGTGTAAACAGCCATCAAAGCTACTGAAAGCCAGATGGACCACTTAATTTTAAGGTTGAGCAACAGCATGATGCCGATCAGCATTTCGGCTCCACACATCAGAATCGATAATGTCATCGAAAAAGGAATCAGGAAATCTGTTCCAAAAACATCAAAGTATTCCTCGAATTTTATGGAAGTCCCGGTGGGATCAACGCACTTAACAAATCCCGAGTAGATAAAAAGGACAGCAACTAGTATCCTGCAGGATGTCTTTATCGCTTCTTTCATAATGAACTACTCTTTAAAATCAATTTTGATCAGGGCAAAGATGGCATAATTGATCATGTCCATGTAATTCGCATCGATGCCTTCAGAAATCAAAGTCTGACC
>CAILAQ010000708.1 GCA_903832165.1 uncultured Bacteroidota bacterium
CTCATGTACATCTTTCGATCCATGCATTGGAACTATAATTTGTGTATTTATAACAAGATGTCGCATAATAATATGACTACCTTTTTGCCTGACAATATACCAACCTGCCCTCATCAAAATCCTGATCAATTCTTTGCTTTTCATTACAAAAGTAATAATTTTATTACCTATTCCAAATTCTTTCACAGCATATAGATGCAGAAAAGGTGTGCGAATGGAAAAATATGAGCTGAACTTTGCTTTTGGTACTTCGGGGGGTTTTACTTTTCTTTGCGCCTGAATTTCAAAAAAATATCACGCGAATGAAAATTGAAAACAATCGTGTCGTTCAGATACATTACACCTTGAAAGATGATCAGGGTGAGGTCCTAGACAGTTCAGCAGATCAGGGTCCGCTTCCATATATTCACGGTGTCGGGGCATTGATTCCGGGACTGGAGAAAGAGTTAACCGGCAAACAGGCCGGAGACAAATTTACTGCGGTGATTGCTCCGGCCGATGGCTATGGCGATTACGATAAGGAACAGGTGTTCCAGTTACCGGCCGATGGTTTCGACGGTGATGACGAACTGGAATTAGGGATGCAGATCCAGCTGGACTCTGAGAATGGCCCAATGACAGGTACTATCACAGCGATCGAAGGTGAAGAGGTAACTCTCGACCTGAATCATCCTTTGGCCGGCATCAGCCTACATTTCGATGTCGAAGTTGTTGAAGTACGCGAAGCTACCAAGCAGGAGCTCGATCACGGTCACGTGCACACGCCGGGACATCATCACCACTAAGAGGTGACGGGTGACAGGTGACGGGTGACGAAAAGGCAGAGGGCAGAAGGCAAAGGGCAAAAATTAGTCAAAAGAAATAAGTAACAAGAATCAGGGAATTTCGCACTCCCCTTGTTACTTGACTTAAAACCTATTTCTTAAATCCTATTACTAATTTTTGCCTTTTGCCCTCTGCCCTATGCCATACCAAAGCACTGAGTCCCCAAATTAAACCATCTTCTTGGGATCGACCCAGAGGGTGAATTCGGCGTCGGTGACGTAGCCAAGCTTCATGGCGGACTGCCGGAGGGATAATCCTTCCTTGTGGGCCTTTTTGGCGATCTCGGCTGATTTCTCGTATCCGATATGCGTATTCAGGGCAGTCACCAGCATCAATGAATTTTCCACGTGGCGCTCAATTACCGGGTAGTTGGGTTCAATCCCAATTGCGCAGTTATTGTTGAATGATACACATGCATCGCCGAGCAACCTTGCTGAGGTGAGGAAGTTGGATATGATGACCGGCTTGAAAACGTTCAGCTCAAAATGGCCGAGCATCCCACCGATGCCAATTGCAACATCGTTCCCCATGATCTGGGCACAAACCATGGTCAAGGCCTCGATCTGAGTCGGGTTAACCTTTCCTGGCATAATGGAGGAACCCGGTTCATTTTCCGGTATGGAGATTTCGCCGATACCGCTTCTCGGACCTGAAGAAAGCACCCTGATATCATTGGCCATTTTCATAAAGCTGACGGCAAGCATTTTCAATGCTCCGTGTGATTCAACGATGGCATCATGGGCGGCCAGAGATTCAAATTTGTTCGCGGCCGAAACAAACGGGTAACCGGTGAGCTCTGCAATTTTTGCGGCTACCAGCTCTGCATAGCCTTCCGGAGCATTGATCCCGGTGCCCACTGCAGTGCCGCCCAAAGCCAGTTCGCTCAGGTGGGCCAGTGTATTGCGCAAAGCTTTTAGTCCATGATCAAGCTGCGACACATATCCGGAGAATTCCTGACCCAGAGTTAATGGTGTGGCATCCATAAAATGGGTACGGCCGATTTTCACGATCTCCATGAATGCTTCTGATTTCGCTGCCAACGTATTACGCAGCAGTTCAATGCCAGGGATTGTTGTTTCGATCAGTATTTTATAAGCAGAGATATGCATGGCTGTCGGGAAAGTATCGTTCGATGACTGCGATTTATTTACGTCATCATTCGGGTGAACCAGACGGGCGCCTTCACCCAGCTTATTACCCAACAATACGTGGGTACGATTGGCGATCACCTCGTTGAGGTTCATGTTCGACTGGGTACCTGAGCCTGTCTGCCAGATAACCAGGGGAAATTCCCCGTTGTGATTGCCGGCAAGGATCTCGTCGCAAACATCTCCGATCAGTTTGGCCTTTTGTTCCGGGAGTACGCCCAGGTCCTGATTGGTAAGGGCGGCCGCCTTTTTAAGGTAGGCAAAAGCCATGATGATTTCATGGGGCATGGAACCGGGTTCGCCAATCTTAAAATTATTGATTGAGCGCTGGGTTTGGGCTCCCCAGTACTTATTGGCCGGTACTTCGACCGGGCCCATCGTGTCTTTTTCAATTCTATAAACCATAAGATAATGTGCTAATTTGACAATTTGCTAATTCGACAATTGGAAGAAACTGGGTACAATTTAAGAAATTCTGCAATGAGATCAATTCGAGAGGGTGCCGCTGGCTGATTCCCAATCAGGAATTGCAAGGAATTGTAAAATAAAAAACCGAACCTTTCCCTGTTTCGCTTTCCACCCAGATTCTTCCACCGAGCATTTCCACATAAGCTTTGCTGATTGATAAGCCCAAGCCGGCACCTTCGTAATCGCGACTTAGAGAGTCGTTTCCTTGCCTGAACCTTTCAAAAATAATTTCCATTTTTTCCGGGCTGATGCCAACGCCCATATCTTTTACGAAAAATTCCAGCAGTGACGGATAATTTTCGGTGTTTACAGACGGATCATTATCGGGGTTTACGATGTCATATCCGATTTCAATGTTGCCCTGATGAGTAAACTTGATGGCATTTTTTATCAGGTTAGTGAGAATGGCGTAAATTTTTTCGCGGTCTGTTCTTACGGTGGCCACTTCCCATGGTGCCGAACGGTTGAATGAAAGAACAAGTCCCTTTTGTGCAGCTTCCGGACTAAAGAAGGTACACAGGTATTCAATCTGCTTATTGATATTTGTCTCAGCAATAGTCAATTCCATCTGGCCTGATTCAACTTTTGAGATGCTGATGATATCATTGATGACATTAAGCATCCGGGCGCCACTTTTCTCGATGACCTGGATGTACTTTTCCTGATCCGGGCCTGTAAGATCAGGATCTTTCAACAGTTCGGTAAAGCCAAGAATGCCATTCATCGGTGTACGGATTTCATGGCTCATATTCGCCAGAAAGGCTGATTTCAGGCGGTCGCTTTCTTCTGCGTGCTCTTTGGCATTTATCAATTCTTGTTCGGCAAGCTTTCGCCCGGTGATATCAATGAAGATTTCGAGCATAGCTTTCTTGCCTTCAAAAATCATCCCGGTATGAATAACTTCAAATATCTTACCACCCAAAACTCCTGCTGACTCATAAACATCCGTTTTTCCAACAGTAATTCCGGCTCTTAACGGGCAACCAGAGCATTGAGTTTTATCATCGCGATAAAGCGTCCAGCATTTATTCCCAATAGTTTCATCAGCAAAGTGTTTTTTCAGATTTTCGCTTTGAAAAAGAATATTTCCTTCTTCGTCAACGATATCCATACCAAACGGAATAGTTTTCAAAACATACCGGCTGAATTCATCACTTTCCTTTAATTTTTCCTGAGTCAGCATGAGTTCGGCTACTCGTTCTCCCAGTTTAGAGTTGTATTCCTGCTCGGACTCAAAAAGTCGCGCATTAATCACAGCCAGTGCTGCGAGGTTTGCCAGGGTATTGCACAGATTGATCTCAGCTTCGGAAAGCCTTTGGGGTTCTTTTACACTCGAAACAATCAGTGCGCCGAGCACTTGCGTTCCCGCTTTGAGAGGCAGGTAAAGAATGGAACGCAAACTTCTGATTTCGCATACTGTCCGCTCTGCTGCAGTGAGATTGGCGGTAGCTGAGTCGTTCAGGAATACGGGCATACCTGAAGTGATTGCCTGGCGGAAGTGAGGATGGTCGGCTAACGGGGCAAGACGCAATTCTTCAGGGAAATCCGGGGGCAATGGAGGAGTCGTCGCCCAAAGACGCATTGTTTCTGCTTCGAGTAAATATACAGCAGAGGTTTTCAGTTCTGTCAGCTCGGTCGCACGATCGGCAGTCTGCTGTAATATTCTTTCAAGATTGAGTGTAGCAGAAAGCTCCTGGCTAATTGTCAACAGAGAAGCCAATTCGTTTGTACGTTTGCTTATCTTTTCTTCCGCCAGCTTTAGTTCCGTGATATCTGCAGAGTGAGTCAGATTCAAGATTACTTTACCTGATTCATCTTTTATAGGATTAGTGGTCGCCAAAAAGAACAAAGTTTTATCCGGCAGAGGTACTTCAACTTCAAACGACTCGCTCCGGCCGGTCTGAAACACTCTTTTTGTTGCTTCATACCGGTAATCGGCATGCTCTTTATCATAAACATCCCAGAAAGTTTTTCCGACAAAATATTCCGGCGTTTTCCCAAAGGTGGTCGCAAAAAGGTGATTGGTAAATTTGTATTCCCCTGTTTCATCTACACAAAAAATAGCATCGCTTGAACTCTCGATCAGTGTTCGATATTTCAGCTCACTCTCTTTCAGCAAATTTATCTCCTTTTTCCGCGCAGTGATATCCTTAAAAAATCCTATAAACCGTCCCCCTTCGATGGTTTTATACTGAACATTCACTTCCACAGCAAAAAGGCTTCCATCTTTCCGGCGATGCTGCGATTCGAAACGGTCTTCGCCCTGTAAAACAATTTTCCGGATACGTGCTTTGGTTTCAGCGGCCGATTCATTCTCTTCAAGGTCGCTGATCCTCATGGTAAGCAATTCCTCCATGCTATAGCCACTCATCCGGCAATAGGTTTCATTTACTTCCCTTATGCGACCCTGCGTGTCGGCCTGCCAGTAACCATCCATTGCAGTTCGCAGGATAGTCTGATGCTGTTCTTTACCACTAAGGAGCTTATGTTCCAGCATTTTTATCCGCAACGCTGCACCCACGCTTGCCAATAATTCCCTGCTCCGGACCGGTTTCATGAGATAACCATCAGCACAGGTATCTGTCGGCTCGAAATCGTTCTCCGACTCTGTTTCTTTGTCCGAAAGCAGCAGTATGAAAATGGATGATAACCCCGGATCGCTTTTGATTCTTTTACATACCTCGATCCCGCTGATGTCCGGAAGCATGGTATCCAGAACGAGCATGTCAGGCATTTTATGCTGAATCGATTCATAACAGGCTCGTCCGCTATTCACAGTGCTGACGGTAAACTGTTGCTGTTTCAGTATACGCTCAGTGGTTCGAAGCAGATCAGGATTCCCATCGACCACCAGGATATGGTAGTCACTGTTTTGACCAGTAAACATAGAGCCGGTTAATAAAATTACAATTCGTTAGGGTGGGCCACAATTTTACTAATAAATAATAATTGTTGCAAAGGACGAGCCGAAAAAAATTTATCTATTACCTTTAATTTCGAATTGGTTCTGTCCCCCGGAACTTTTATGTAATTATCATGCAATTTGATCATAGGTATTGCAACAGGCTGATCTTCGGGTGGATATTCCTGCTCATGATTTTCGCATCGTGCGAAGAGAGCAATCTCCCGCCTGTCGCCAAATTCAAGATATCGGCGTACCTCGCTGACACCGTTTCCGTTCTTGAGTTTGATGCAACCGCGGTAACAGATCCGGAGGATCAGCAGCTCGCTCTTTTTGTGCGATGGGATTTTCAAGGCGACAGCAAATGGGATACCGATTATTCCAATCAGAAATTAGCTGCATTCCGATATGATAAAAAAGGTCTGTTCCACCCGATCCTGGAAGTTAAAGATCAGGATGGAGCTACCGACACCACTTCCTTGGAAGTTCTGATTACCGACATCATGAAAGTATCGCAAATGCTGGATGCCAGAGATGGGAGATCCTATAAAATAACTTTAATAGAGGATGTTTGGTGGATGTCGGAAAACCTCGATTACGGCACATGGATAAAGGCACCGCAGGGGCAGGAAAATAATCGTATCGTGGAGAAATACTATTACAATAATGACTCAGCCCAAACAGAATATAAAGGCGGTTTATATACATGGAAAGAGGTCTCCGGATGGGCAAAGGCAAACCTTCCACAAGGGATTTGTCCGGAGGGATGGCAGCTGCCGGATGGAATCGCACTGGCAAAGCTAATTAATCTGGGTCATCTCGTTTCGCCTCAAAGGCGGCTGTATGGTCCCGGAGGATTTTGGAATCTTGATTTACCCGTTCAGGGAGGGAGTTACGGCTGGTATCAGAATTACAAGTTTTCGATGGGCATTAGCCGTTGGTGGACCGGTGAATGCTCCGGTGACTATTCAAATAATACCCCATACGCAATTGAATATTACGACTATTTGAATCTTACTTATTCCAATTATGATGGCGAGGCTACTAACTATTATATGGCAGCATTGCCTGTGAGATGCATAAAAAAGGTGCAATAAGATCAGGGTTTACAGCCTTATTGGGTCTGGTCATGCTAACGAATTGCGAGACCGATTTCAACCCGGGCATGCCTGCTAAGGATATCCCAGTTATTTATGGACTAATCGATTATGATGATCAGGAATACCAGGTATCTGTTACCAAGACCTTTCTCCCGGATGGTCCGGGAACTGCCGGGATCGGAACTGCTACTGATCTCTACTATGATTCCCTGATTGTCAGCCTTGAATTGCGCCTTGATCCGGAAGGTAAAATTTATAGTACAGGATATGGCTGGGAGCAATGGTTAACCGATTATCAACATTACGGAGAGTTGATTATCCGGAAGGAAATGCAACCGAAAATGATATTGGATACGGTTAATGGCAAATACAGAAAGGTTTATACACTGCCTGCCAGTGAATTTGTCAAGTATGGGATGTACGGTGTTGGTGGTCTCAATCCCCTGTTTATCCGGTTGGTTGTTCAACAGCCGGGAAGCGATATTTATGCAGTGGCATCTACACGAATCTGTCCAAGGCCCTTTTTAATGAGTCTGGGTAAAGCAGCCGCGATGAGTCTGTATAATGATCTGGTGGAATGGTCGTGGGATTCACATGGGTATTATCAGGAGCCCAAGATTACAGTTCATTACCAGGAATTACAAAACGGGATATGGTCGGAAAAACAGCTGACCTGGAATTTCAGCCCGTTTGAGCCAAAGGAATTTATTGGCGATACCGGATCAAAATTCACCTATTATTCTGGTTTGCCATTTACCGAAAGTATCCTGATGCATATCGGAGGCAGGATAAAAGACAATCCAGATGTTGAAGCCCGTAAGCTCATCAGTTATGACCTGGTGGTTTTTAATGCCGATCCGGTTTTCGGTCAATATCTGGAGTCAGATAAAATTGTATCCGACCAGATTGGCAGGCCTATATCAAATGTTGTCAATGGGCTCGGAATCTTTGCATCTACCAGTAAAACAGGACAATATGGATGGACGTTGGATAATAACAGCATGGATTCGCTGGTCAAGGGGCGGTATACGAAGAAGTTGAAGTTTGTGAAATGGTGAGTCTTGGCAAATCTGCCAAATTACCTTCAAGGCAACTCTCAATCTGAATTATCTCCTGCCAGGCAATAAAACAATATCTTTGAGAAAAGTGCTTTTTCTTGAAACATGCTTAGA
>CAILAQ010000709.1 GCA_903832165.1 uncultured Bacteroidota bacterium
GGATTAAAATCCGGCTTTAATGAACCCTTCGACCTGAAGTTTGATGGCGAGCTCAAGTCACCATCACTTAAATTTAAACTTACACCTGTAACTTCTCGATTGAGATCTTTTTTTGGGGATACCTATTTTTATGGTAATACATACATCACTGCGGCTGCCGGAAGAGTTACAGCAAGTAACATAAAAGATTCAATTCTATATACGAAATATGGTTTTACGGCTTCTTGGCTTAATATGGCAGGGGGAATTAATTTTATTCAGACAATATGGAGGGATTTGGGGGTTCCTTCAAATGCCACCATATGTATCTCGGTACAAAATTCCAATTATCAGCTGTGTAATTCGGGGTTGAAGATTCATGTTGATGGCCCTGCAGGCGGGAGTGGTACATTTAATTACCGGATTAATTGTAATGGTATAACTCAAAAGGAAGGCAGAATCACCTGTGAGTTTTCATCCGACCAACGGATAGAACCAGTATATACTGATACACGTATAGGTCCATATGGTAGTAGCATATTTTCTGTCACCCTGTCCGGGGATGCTCAATACGATATGTCGGGTGGTGGTAACCTTGAAAATGATCCATGCGGTGCAACTGCCACTTTTACTGCAACCCCCAAGAGTAATCTCAGGACTTATAAATTCATAACGCTATACACTTGCCCGGATAATCTGATAGGGATGGCCATGAGTATCCACGGACAGTTCCGTAAGGCAGGAACTTCAGATGCATGGACCGATTTCTCTTTTGAAGGAGGAGTTTGCCAACTGATGCTGGAACAAGGTTTGGATTATGATTTCAGGGTGAATATCGATGGGACCTACCATGAATATACCTTGCCTACCGATCCGGCCCGCATTGAGGATGCACTGAGGAATGGGCAGAATACGGATTTTAAAATTAAAACACTTTCTGTAACTACCTCCGGCCTTACCGTTACGGTAAGTTCTGAAGTTCAGTTCAGTGCAGCCGTTTGTGAGCTGATCAAATAAAATTAATGATCTGTTGCAGTTTTGCGTTGGTTTGATTTCCTTACCCCCAGCATTACCGGTACCGGCCTTTGTGACATGCCTGACGGGCTGTTGATCGTCCGGATCTTTCCGTCGGGATCTGAAACTAATAAAATACTGCTCCCGCCGCCATCGAGATTGATTGCCTGGGAGCAGCCTTTTTTTTGCAAAAGCCTGGCCAGCTCATATAAAGAAACCCCTTCACTGAATCCCGACTGCCGGCCGTCCACAACCACCATCAACAGCCATTTTCCGGTTTCATCAAAACCCAAAGCTGAACGCGGATGCAAGGCGGTTTCTATGGGTTCGGGAACGACCTGGTTGTCCAGAACCAGTGTGGTTGACCAGTCTGAAACTGCCTGCCATACCAGGTCGCCGGGGCTTGGGTTACCGATCTTTGGATTCCCCTTTTTATCGATCCAGAAAGCAGTCAGCCCATTTTGAACTGGACTTATAACCTTCCCATCCGCAACCACCATCCCCTGAATGTCCACAGGCCTGTTTTTATACCATCCGCCGATATCATTTTCGGTTCCCGGCAAACCGGCAAAAGCATTGGCATTTAAAGCTGCGAGGGCCTTGAATTTCGCAAAGAGCTCCTCTGGCGGAGTCAGTGTGCTTTCAGCCGGTCCCTTGCCATCCGGGTCGACTCCCGGAAGGGTGAACAGCTCGAGATCAGGACAAGTCAGATCGAGCCGCAGACAATAGATTTTCAGCGGCCTGGGGACCGTTCTGGTTTCTGTCCAGTAAATCAATGAGCCTTTTTGCGGCTTGTACAAATCGATCGTATCCTGAGCCTTTCCGGGCAAAACCGGTAAGGCCAGAATGAAAATCGTAAGCAGGTGTATAAACCCAAGCCTTGCTCTCATCATTTTCCCGGAAAAATTCTTGCCATGGAAACGCCGTGACGCCCAACCATTTCTGCGTATTGAATATCGAAATGCCCCAGATCTTTCTGTCTCCACAGGTCACGGACCTTGCTTTTACCGGTGATGCCGAGATCGGCCCAGTAAGCGGTTACCATTGCCGGTTCCTCACCGCGATTGAACAGTCCAACGGCTATGGATCCGTCTTCGAGTTCACGTTTCCAGACTTCCACCTCGCCTTTTTTATAAACCCGGTATCCCGGCTTGCCCAGAGGATCCTGGTCCACCTCGATAATTTCGTCGTTTGTGAGCACATTCAGCGTGAATTCATCCAGCCGGGTCATGTCGCCGCTGAAGATAAGCGGAGCGGCTACGAGGGCCCAAAGCGACATCTGGGTATATTGTTCATTGGGAGTGAGTGGGGTGGGTACCGTTTGTCCTTCCCAATTGCTGAGATATCCGAAAAGCAGGTAGTCAGGGTCATTCCAACCGCCTGGTTTTCCATAAAGATGAAGGCTGTCGGTGCTGTACACATCAAATCCATCGCGAAAAAGAGCAGTACCAATTCCTTCGAAAGAGCCGCCCAGGTCGCCGGCTGTACGCCAGCTGTTTCCGCCAACCTCCTGACCCCATTTCCAGACTTTTCCCATTCCATACTGACAAAGATTCAGGATGATATCTCTTGGCTGTTTCTGCAGAATGCTGCTGATCAGCAGGTAAGGTTTTTGCAATTCGGGAATGCTTTGATCCTTCGCAATGCTGCCATAGGAACACCAGTCGTATTTGAGAAAGTCGAATCCCCAGCTTGTGATGGTTTTAACATCCTGTTCTTCAAATCCATAGGCGCTAACATGGCCGGCACATGTAGTGGTTCCGGGGGAAGTATAGGTTCCTGCTTTGAGGCCTTTGGAGTGAATGTAATCAACCATCAGCTTCATATCCGGGAATCGCTTGTTGGTAAGAAGATTGCCTTTTTTATCTCTGCCAGGGCCGTTCAATTCGGGATTGTCTGATGTTGGTCTGACTGCCCAGCAATCATCAATATTCACATACATGTATCCGTGATCAATCATACCTGTGGTAATCATGGCATCGGCGGCTTCACGCATGATCTTGTCCGTGACGTGGTTTTCCCATACATACCAGCTGTTCCATCCCATTTGGGGAGTTAATCCAAGCGTTTTACCGCAAACGATTTTTAATGGGCGCTCATCGGTTCCCAGTCCATTCGAAACCTTTAATGTTGTTGCATATTCGCCAGACTGGGCAATGGTACCGGAAATTTCGCCCGTAATGGAATTTACTTTAAGGCCGGCCGGAAGATTCACGACTTCATAATTCAGAGGTCTGATTCCTGTGGCAGGAATTTTGAACAGGAATGGACTTCCCGGCCTCACACCAAAGATTTTTGTTCCATTGATACGTGGCTTTGGTCCGGGTTTGGGGGTGAGAATGATCGGTTGTTCAATAATTGGTTTAACCGTGGTTATAAAGGCAGGATCTCCGGTGAAGCGAGCCTCAGCCCAGTCGGCATGATCATAATCAATACCGTTGCCGGCATCGCTCACGGTGAGAACCAGATCATTTACCTTCTTAATGATCAGTTCGATTGACATAGCCGGATTGCCTGCTTTCATCAGGGGCGACTCCCATATTGTTTCTCCATCGCCCGTAATTTTAAATACAACGGAACCTGGCTTGTCAAGTGCCGAGTCATCAACGCCGGCCTCGGCTTGAAATCGTACCGGCTTGCCGTTCAGCTTCAAACGAATTGTACTATTTGAATGGGTTCCGACTCCATACTCATATTTTTTACCGGCAATTGATATCTCTTTACCTGTTACTGACTTGTCAACCATTGGTTTACCCCAACCTTGCTTTGTGCCCGACAGATCGAGAGAGGAGAGGCGTACTGTTTCAATTTTGTTTCCGGCACATGAACCGATAAATGCTGCTGCAGCAATGCAAATCAGGAGTTTTGGAATTCTGAATTTTTCCGGCATGGAGTTTGTGTTAGTTTTGTAACTTTATATTAAAATTGAAAATATGAGTAAAGGTAAGTTTTTAATCGGTCTGCTGGCAGGTGCTGCAGCCGGTGCACTGCTGGGCGTTTTGTTCGCACCTGATAAGGGTACGGAAACCCGGAAGAAAATGTCGACCAAGGGTCAGGATGCCGTTGATTCCATTACACTGAAATTTAATGAGATGATGGCTGAGATGGATGACAAGCTTGAGAAGATGAAGTCTGAAATGAAGAACATGAAATCTACTTAGCCCGATTATGGAAGATAAATTGAACTGGTTTGCCATCCTTTTAGACAAAGCGATTGAATTTGCGAAAACAGCGATTGAGCTGTTGAAACTCAGGGCCATCGATAAAATTTCAGAAGTAATTGCCTCCATTGCAGCCAGGATAGCTGCTGTGGTATTATTGTTTACCGGACTCATGATCGGTTCAATCGGCGTCGCTTTATGGTTAGGCGAACTCCTCGGAAAATCATGGTTCGGGTTTTTTATTGTTGCCGGATTTTATTTTTTGTGTGGATTTATCATGTTCTTTTTGCTGAAAAATAAAATCAAGAAAAGCGTCAATAATCTTCTGATCAAGAAGATACTGGAATAAACTCTCAAAGTGCAGGGCAAAAAAAAAGCCTTACGGGAGTAAGGCTTAAAATTCTAAATGGGGCAAATATTCTTAATTAGGCCTTCTTAACATTTACTGCATTTAATCCTTTTTTACCTTCTTGCAAATCAAAGGTAACTTCATCATTTTCCCTGATGGTTTCTTTTAAACCGGAAGAATGTACGAAGTACTCTTTTGGTGAATTTGCGTCTTTGATGAATCCAAAACCTTTGGTCTCATCGTAAAATTTAACTGTCCCGTTGTTCATAATTTGATATTAAAATATGGTCAAATGTACGCTTAATTATCGATAAATCAGATATTCAGAAAAATATTGATATTTATTTTCCAGAAATCATTGATAAGTAATCTCCGGCGGTGTATTGCTCCTTTAGCAGCATCAGGGATGAGGGCTTGATCAGGTACTCGCTGATGCCCACTTCTGATTTTAATTTGGCCCAATCAAACGTGTAACCAAGTCGGGTCCATGGATATAACTTGCCGCCACTGAAATAAGACCAGTAAGTATTCCCTGCATACCAGTTTGAATAATAGGAGTCTTTTGCGGCTGAACCGGTAAGATAAGGCTGAGCAGTTCTGTCATCAATTTCGTAATCGCCCGAAGGCCTGAGCAGATCCTGAGGCCGGACCCACAGTTCAGTAAAATGGGTTTTGTTATCGTTAGGAGGCAGCCCGATCAGCTGGAGTGCCCTCAATTGAAGATCTCCGTCGGCCGGCATGGTAGCCCTGAAGTATTGTCTGAACTGCTTAGGTATAAAAACAAATGTATAGGCAGTTGACCTCGAATAAATAGTGTCGGTAAGGTATCCCTTTGGGTAATTGTGGAATGTTGCCACCAGAACATATTCCACACCGCCAAAAGTCTGGTATTCCACCCCGGGATTGGTTTTACTGATGGCCCACAAAGTATCAATGATCTCTGTTGAATCAGCTGAAATTGCATCTAAAATGGCAGCTTGATAAAGCTCCGCCGGAGTCAGTGTTTTATTCTCCGGCTCATCCCGCTTGCACGCAAATGCAAGTAGGACAAGCAAAAGAACAGCACCCCTGATAAAACCCGATCGGACCATATTCAAATTTATGAAAACTTTAATACATTGTCTAATTGTCTAATTAGCACATTGGCACATTATCACATTATCACATTAGCACATTGGCACATTGGCACATTAGCACATTAGCACATTTATTTCTTCTCCACGAATCCTGAATCTTTATGGTCCCGAACCATTGTCCGCAGCGAGTGGATCATCTCTTTCAGGTTTTTCAACCCTCCCCAGGTAAACCAGATAGTCACGATGATTGAGGTAATCAGGTATATCCAGGTATAGATCTTCCAGAAATTCATCCAGGTTTCATTTTTTACCTCGGTGGTCAGGTTGTAGATCGTGCCGATAATGAAAACAACAGTCCATATTGCTGTCCATGCATAGGTGGCAACAACAACACCTTTATCGCTCCGGGTAAACTCTTTGGTGGTACCCATAACTTTCCAGCCTTTTACCTCATCAGCTTTTACCACATTGGTCTCTCCCTGAATGGCATACTCGCCCCGATGGAGCATCTTGTCCATATTAAACGGCACTTTGCAGGTGAGCAGTGATACAACAACGTATACCGTAGCAGCGGAAATCATGGCTATCAGCCAGAACCACTGTCCATTAATCGGGAAATCAGTATATATGGCATTCAGTACAATTCCGGTAGTGGCAGTAGCTGCGCCGGTAATCATGGCTGACCACGCAGCGGCCGTGGTTCCTCGTTTCCAGTAAAGGCCCCCTATGATTGCAGCTCCCGATCCACCTACGAAAATGGCACCGGAGATCGCGAGGAAAAGAAAAACTTTTTCAGTCTGCTGAAACAGAACGCTCAGAATGAAAATGGTAATTCCAACCCCGAGAATGGATAGCTTTAAATACCGAAGATGCTGTTCTTTTTCAAAAGCCTTTTTGCGGAGCGGCATAATACAGTCCTGAATGAAAATGCTTCCCCAGGAGTGCATATAGGTATTGTGACAGGTTATAGCCGCGGCCAGCATAATGGCTGCAAATGCTCCCTTGAAACCGATCGGAAGCAGGTAATTCAGCACCATTGGAACCCGGAGCTGACTTTTCATCGCATCGGTTCCTGCTCCGGCCAGCGTTCCGTTGATAGAGTCGGCAACCGCTTTAAAATCCGCATGATTAAAAATGGTATAGGCAATCACCGGAATGAATACAAGAAATAATCCCCATTGCGGGATGAGCCTCCAGTTGGTGAGCAGATCAGCCATCTTGGCTTCATGAGCATTTTTTGCAGCCACATTGAACGAAGAATTACCCTGCCAGGAAAGTTTGGTATAAACCAGCCCGAACATCCCGATAAAGAAGAACCAGATGTTAAAATCCTGGACTTTGCTCGATTGGAACGGATTTATCAGGGAGGCATCTTTGGGTGCGGCATCCATCGCCTGAGAAATATGAGTCCAGTCGACCTTAACCAGCATCAGAATAACAATTACCACAAAAACGATATTGACGAAAACCCCCTGAACGAAATCGGTAAACATCACGGCAATGTGTCCGCCGGTAAGAATGAAGAACAGAGGGATGGCAACCATCAGTGCGGTAACAATAATAAATGTAATTGAATAGGGTCCGATAAGTCCTATTTCGGGGATTCCGCAATAATAGATGAAGAATCGGGCGGTTACCGATGGAAAAATCACCATGTTCACCAATCCGGAGGTGAAGGCCA
>CAILAQ010000710.1 GCA_903832165.1 uncultured Bacteroidota bacterium
CGTCAGTAAGCCGGATCAACAGCCAGGGGAGCAATATCCCGTCAGTAAGCCGGATCAACAGCCAGGGGAGCAATATCCCGTCAGTAAGCCGGATCAACAGCCAGGGGAGCAATATCCCGTCAGTAAGCCGGATCAACATAATTGTAAACTTAAATACCTTTAACAAATGAACGCACCACTTTTCGATTCGATCATCGCCGGATTGCCGGTTGATGCCAGGTACATTGATGGTAAGATCAGCCAGGCATTGTTGTCTGTCTATAAGGCCATGACCTCATTGAAGCCAGGTGAGCATGACGAAATCAGGTCGGTTTGGATTGAGGTCCCCAGAGGCGCCATCGAGGATTTCGGGGATTATGATTCCTATCTGGAAGATGAAGAGGTTACCTCCCCCGAGGAATTTGAGAACCTCTGGAAGGAATGGTACCCCGATGAAACCAATTGGTACGAATTTACTACCTCAAAATATAGTAACGATCTG
The DNA here is from genome assembly GCA_903832165.1 of uncultured Bacteroidota bacterium. GTDB lineage: Bacteria > Bacteroidota > Bacteroidia > Bacteroidales > UBA12481 > UBA12481. The sequence continues at coordinate 482 of CAILAQ010000710.1, forward strand.
TTTTTCTTTCTGAATTCGAAACTGCTGATTCAGCTGGGTGAAGATTTTGAACCTGCTATTCCTGAATCTGATGTTCCCGATCGCTATTCGGAGTTTTTTGGGTGCCTGAGCGTAATCATTCCGGAAAATATTGAAAAATTGAAAACCGATCCTGAAGACTACCGGGATTATATAAGGAACAATCTCCCTTATAAAAAGCGGGTTGGTCGAATTCTGCGATCGGATTATTGGGAAATTCAAGGTGCAGATGCATGGCGCCCTGATTTGAATCTTGGAGCGGATATGATCAGTAAATTTTCCGATCTGGTAGATTTTCAGAAGAACCCCGAAGATTGGATGGTGATCCGGGAAATGACAGCTGACGACTTTTTTAAATTCTGCGAGATTTGTTACGACGCCAATGATTATTTCAAAGCGGATCAGTCCAATCTTATTCCCCGGGAAAAATACTGGCGAATGGCGGATGGAAGGCATGGAGGACTATTAGATGTAATGGCGGATTCGCCTGGGGAATTTACCTATTGGTACCGTTCAGGGGCCGGATCGGGAGGGCATCCCTGGGAGATCTGCAGGGGTGGAAATTCAACGCATATTTCGCTTTATATCCGCAGCGTACCCGATGGATGGACCCTTCGCCTTGCCGGATCCAGCGCTGTGCGCGTGGAAGAGACTATAAAAATGGCGGTTGCCTTGTTTATCAAGGGGATTCCTTTCGTTTTGCAGGATGCTCAGGAAATGCTCCGAATGATTAAAGGCGAGGATTTTATCGGGATCGTGCCGGAAGGTGTCATTCCCAGATATTGCCATAGCTATTTTCCAAAGGAAGATCGCATTATAGATTTTATGAATTTGGATTGGGATTACCGCGAACAGGTTGAGAAGAGAGCCTTTTGGTATCCGGTGGAGCTTTGCCGGTTAGCTGAATAACATAATCCCCACTTCAGCTAAAATAAAGTTTCGCATTTCACGCGTAACCCTTAGATTTATGGAAATATCCGGAAATGAGAAAAGCAATCATTCTAATGCTGGTAAACCTGTGCTGTTTTTATCAGGTACAATCACAAAATAATTCCGTACTGTTCTCGTGGAATTTCGACGATACCCTGGCGGTAAAGAATCTTCCTTTCAATCCGCAGCAGCCCTTTGGTAATTATCAGGCTGGCGGTCTCACTAAATATGTCCCGGGAGTTAAAGGAAATGCCATAAAATTCGACGGATTTTCTTCGTTTATTGATGTTCTTCCTGGTGATATCAAAGATGGTAGTGAGGAGCTGAAATTGTTCCGGCTGCCCGGTAAAATCAGTATCGAGGCATGGGTTTCGTTGGGCGCCTATCCCTGGAACTGGGCCCCGATTTTGACTATGGGGAAACATGGAATAACCGGATTTTATTTTGGGATCGACTCGCGCGGGAGGGCAGGTCTTCAAATGTCGGACGGTACCTCAACCTGGCATGAGTGTGTCTCGAAACTAAACCCGGAAACCCGACTTGGACTGGAATTGCATAAGTGGTATCATATAGTTGCCACATCAGACCCCGCAAATGGCCTGGCTATTTATGTGAATGGCAAACTGGAGAATACGTATACCGATTTTGTCGATCGCCGGAGGATAGCTTACAGCGAGACTGAAAAGGGATTCCGCATGGGAATGAACCGTGTGATGATGGCACCGACTGATGCCATACGCGATTGGGCTACCTATCCTTCCAGATATTCCCTCGATGGCATCGTTGACGAGATCAAAGTCTATGGTAAATGCCTCACGGCTGACGAGATTGTTGCGAATTATATCAAGGTAAAACCAGAAAATGAGCCGCAGTTTGCGCCAAGGAAATTCCCGACGGTTAAATCTTCAGGCCGATTTGCCGCAAGTTATACCCGTCTGAATTTTTATCCGGAGTGGGATGCATTATGGCCGGTTGGTGAGTTCAATGATGTTGTGGTACAGTTCGATGAGCTCCCGACAAAAATCATGTTCTGGCGTGGAACCCGATATTCCCCATGCCTGGTATCGGAAAATGGGAAATGGATGGCCGACCAGAGTCGCGAGACGGGAAATAATTGGTTCCTTTCGCAAGGATCAAGAGACGATATGCCCACAGGCTGCATGGAACACATGTCGGACGTGCAGACCCGGAGTTCACGGGTGGCAATTATCGAGAGCAATGAAGCCAGGGTGGTGGTTAACTGGCGGTATCTGCAGATGGACGTAAGATTCCGCCAGAATGATTCGCCTGATAATACCGGATTCGGCGAGTGGGGTAATGAATTGTACTATATCTATCCCGATGGGGTGACTGTTCGAAAATTATTGCCTGGATCCGGCGGTTGGCAGGAGACCATTTTTCTGAGTGAGCCCGGAACGCGGCCAGAGGATAATATCGAACTTGCGGCAGCGACTCTGGTGAACATGAAAGGGGAAACCAAGACTTACAGTTGGGAAAAGGGCTACCCGAAATTCGATTTGCCTGATGCCAATATCCAGGTGGTTAATCTAAAATCAAAATTCAAACCCTACCTGATCTTCAGAACCGGCGGCAGTTTCTCGGTTTTTAATGGGGAGGTGAGGCCGGAATATTCGCATTTTCCGTGGTGGAACCACTGGCCGGTGGCACAAATCAGCTCCGATGGACGAAGTGCCAGCGCCCCTGACATGGCCGCACATTCGTCGCTCAGCTGGGGTGATCCAAATTTTGATGCTGCGCTTTACGGCATGACCGAAAAGGATCCCAAATCACTGGTCGCACTCGCCCGGTCGTGGAATTATCCGGCTGAACTGAAATTAACAACCAAAGGATGTAAATCTGATGGATATGATTACACCCAGCGTGCATATCTTTTGATTGCCGGAGGTAGTGAAAAGAATATCAGTTTTGTATGACCCTTGTGACGATCGCCTCAAACC
>CAILAQ010000711.1 GCA_903832165.1 uncultured Bacteroidota bacterium
GGCTTCCCAGAAATTTCGGGGTGCATGTGCAGGTACCCACCGGCAAACCTCTGCTATTCTTAAAAGTTCCTCTTTTCTAATCGGATTCTTCTCGGTTTTTGATTTCTCTTCAGCAATATCAGCATGCCGGTTAGCAAAAACGATCACTGCATCACAAGAAATATCCATCGCCTTTAGTTCCTCCGCTTTATCGGTAGCTTCGGGGTCGTTCAGATAATCGAGTGAATCAAGATGCACCTTGATATCATGTTTAAAATCGAGCATTCCTTTCACGTAAATCTTACCATCGAGGACGGTATGACCCGGAGCGCGCTGTTCCATGAATTCGGTAAATAACCCCGCTTCATAGGCTCTGCGCCACTCATCGGGGACATGACCAAAGATCCGCTCACGCATGGTTCGTCCTTGCCAGTATGGAATCACCTCTTTTTCATAAATATCGATATCGTTGGGATCTACATGATACCGCTGCTGATCGCGGGTGTTCAATACATGAAAATCTTCGACCGAATGGCAGGTTAACTCCGGGAAGGTAGGCACTGCCTTGGGTTTGGGGCCGCGCTCACCAATAATCAGTTCATCATCTCCAAGGTAAATGGTTTTCTTTTCGCAATGATCGTGAAATTGCAGAGCCCTCATCACGGGAACCGAGTACTTGCCATTATTGGCTTTATAAAATGCGGTTTGATGCAACGCGCGCTCGATGGTGATTGAAGGCTCGGTTTCGAAGCTGAGCTTACGGAGACGCTGTACGCGCGCGTTCATGCCCGGACCGATTACATTGGATTTTGGAATATAGAAGTTGCCTTCGGCGTTGGGCTGACGCTCGGGCTGGAGGACGGATTCGGTATCTTGTTGGTGTTTCATGGCAAAATTCTTAGTTTGGAACGGGGTCCCCGCGTTCGCGAGGATGACAGAAAAGGGATTTTTAGTAAGGGACGGGGTCCCCGCCTCCGCGGGGATGACACCTCTGTCGGGCGAAGTCAGGTGATCAGACCATCAGGCAGTTGTACAGGCAGCGATAGGCCTTGCGAAGGGTGCTATGGTAGTACGTTGTCATTTCGTTACAAAGGTATCACAAAATAAAACGTATAAAAACCGTCAGCAATAATTTTTTGCTTTCTTAATTTTCCTTGGATTGATTACCGGCAATAAGGAAGAGCGCGGGAGGGCTTTGTCATCACCACGTGCCAGAGCTGATTTCTGCGGCATCGGAAACCACCCGCACTGGACAACAGGTAATACCTCCACATCCGGTAAAACCGGTCTCCGTATTGTTCTCTGAGTGAGGGCCAGGCACTATTGAAATTATCATACCAGCACATCAGGGTTTTATCATAATCAGATCCGAAATTTTCCAAATCAACGAATACCAGAAGCCCCTCCATGGATTTTGCAATCTGGCTGACCGATGGGAGCTGCCCGTTTGGAAAAATATACTTATCGGACCACGAAGTCATGGGTACATTGCTTTCATTAAGACCGATCGTATGTAACAGTGATATTCCATCCGGTTTAAGGCAACGGTCAACAATCTCCATATAGGTTCGATAATTTTTGCTGCCAACATGCTCAAAAAAGCCTACCGATACAATGGCGTCATAACTTCCTTCCGCATCACGATAATCTTTTTGCCTGATTTCCACCGGCAAACCCAAACATAATGAATTAGCAAGCCTGACCTGTTCCTTCGAGATATTATACCCAACCACGGAAACTTCATGTTTTTCCGCGGCATATTTTGCAAAACTCCCCCATCCGCAGCCCAGGTCAAGCACCCTCATCCCAGGCTTGAGCCCGATTTTACGGCAGATAAGCTCCAGCTTATTTTCCTGGGCTTCGTCAAGATTCCCTGCATTCTTCCAATAACCGCAAGAATAAGCCAGGCGCTTGTCGAGCATTGCCTGGAAAAGATCATCGCCCAGATCATAATGCTTTTCAGCAACCTTTGCTGATAATTTTTTATTCTGGACATTGAAAAGCCTTGCTCGCAGAATCATCAGGGCAGTCTTGTAATCCTCGCGAACTTTCTGATCCAGGTTTGCACACAAAATCTTATTGATAAACTCATCGAGTTGCTCACAATCCCATAATCCTTCCATATAGGTTTGGCCGAGTTCGAAATCAGCATTAGTCACCAGCCTATGGTAAACTGAGGAATCATTTACCTTGAAATCATAAGGATTATCACCGTTGATACGGATTCCGGCAAATGAAAGCAGCTTCTCAATTAAATCCTTGTCATTCATAATACAATAAAGCTATAAACAGTCCATGAAGATTCCAAATATAAATTACAAAAAATCAACCCGAATGCACTTAGAATCCTGCAGATATTAACTCACTTTAACATCTTATGTTTCTTACCATTTATCATTTTTCCTATCTTTCGATCATTAAACAAATCCTATTAACTATATGAAAAGAATTACCTCTCTATTATTAGGCATTTCCCTGTTATTCAGCTTGTCGGCAAGGGCCGACGAGGGAATGTGGCTTCTTCCCCTTATTCAGAAACTGAATATTGGCAAGATGACCGAACTCGGACTTCAGCTTTCAGCTGAAGATATCTACAGTGTTAATCATTCAAGTTTAAAAGACGCCATCCTGATTTTTGGCGGCGGCTGTACAGCTGAAGTGGTATCCCCTCAGGGACTCGTTCTTACCAACCACCATTGCGGTTACGCCTCGATTCAGGCGCACTCTACTGTTGAACACGATTATCTCACCAACGGATTCTGGGCAATGAGCAAAGGCGAAGAGCTTGTCAATCCGAATCTTTCAGTAACATTTCTGGATTACCTCCAGGATGTATCTGCGCGGATCAACGCCAAACTGAATGATGGTATGAGTGAAGCCGACCGTGCAACAGCCATACGCGACGAATCACAGAAAATTCAGTCTGAAGTAAAAACCGACAAATTTCATTCTGCAAGAGTTTCCGCCTATTTTGGCGGCAACCAGTTTTTTCTTTTAGTATACACACAGTATCGCGATATCAGACTGGTTGGAGCTCCGCCGAGTTCAATCGGAAAATTTGGCGCTGATACCGATAACTGGATGTGGCCCCGTCAGACCGGCGACTTCTCCGTGTTCCGGATTTACATGTCGCCCGACGGAAAACCGGCCGATTATTCAAAAGACAATGTACCTCTTAAGCCAAAATACTTTCTGCCTGTTTCAGTAAAAGGCTTAAAAGAGGGTGATTACACTATGATCATGGGGTATCCCGGAAGAACCACCAGATATATGACCTCTTATGAAGTGGAAGATGTGTTGAAGTATCTGCACCCTAATCGCATTAAGATCCGCGACGTAAAACAGCAAATAATGCTCGCTGATATGCTTGCAGACCAGAAAGTTAAGATCCAGTATTCATCAAAATATTCCGGATCAACCAACTATTACAAGAATTCAGTCGGTCAGGAAGCTGCTCTGAAGCGTCTGAAAGTTGCTGAACAGAAAAAGGCACTGGAAGATCAGTTTACTAAATGGATTGCACAGGATCCGGCTCTGCAGAAGAAATATGGCGAGGCGCTGAATCTTATTAAATCTTCCATTGATGGCCGCGCTCCGTTCAATAATGCCGGCCAATATTTTTCCGAGTGTTTCCAGCAAGGTTCTGAAATCATAGGATTTGCAGGATCACTTGGTGGTGCCCTGTCAAGCCTGTGTGCTGAAAAAGATCCGGCCAAGCAGGCTGAATCCGCAAAGGCGATGAAGAATAATCTCACCGCATTTTATAAAGACTACAACATGCCTACCGATCAAAAGGTAACGGCTGCCATGTTCGAGCTGTTCTGCAAAGATATTGAGGCTCAGTATAAACCTGACGTTTATGATCTGATCAATAAGAAATTCAAAGGCTGTGGTGTTGACTTCTCCGCTAAAATGTTTGCAACATCGATGTTCTGCGACCAGGCCAGAATCGAAGCATTCCTCGACAAACCCAGCATGAAGGTTCTGGACAATGACCTTGCTTACATTGCATCGAAATCGATCAATAAAAAGAGCATGGATATTCGGACTGAATTAGTGAAATTCACATCCGATCTTGCAAAAGGTCAGCGCCTTTGGATTGATGGCCTGATGGCAATGCAAAAGGATCGGGTTTTCTATCCGGATGCAAACTCAACCATGCGGTTATCTTATGGCAATGTTAAATCATACGACCCGATTGATGCCGTGCATTATAAGTATTTTACAACTCTCGATGGTGTGATGCAGAAGGAAGTTCCGGGCGACTGGGAATTCGATGTTCCTGCCAAACTTAAGGAGCTGTACAAAGCAAAAGATTATGGCATTTACGGTGAGGGCGGCGTTATGAAGATTGGTTTTATTTCCAATAACGACATTACCGGCGGAAACTCCGGCTCACCGGTCCTGAATTCAAAAGGCGAACTGGTTGGACTGGCATTCGACGGTAACTGGGAAGCCATGAGTGGTGACGTTTCTTTCGAACCGGATCTGCAGCGCACCATCAGTGTTGATGTCCGATATGTATTGTTCATCATGGACAAGTATGCCGGAGCGAAGCACTTGGTGGATGAGATGACGCTCACTTACTAGGGCAAAGGGCAGAAGGCATAGGGCATAAATTAGTCTGAAGAATTAAGAAAGAAGGCTGAAGGGGTGACTCTTCAGCCTTCTTTCTTAGCCACGGGTTGAAACCAATGGATATTGATCGATCCTCCGATGTTACCACGGGTTGAAACCCGCGGCTATTGATATCCCCCGGTTAAAACCGAGGGATATAATACCTGAGCCGAGCCTTCATTTGAGCCTTGAGCCTTTTCTTCTATCTTTGTGCCATGAAAGTAAACATCGTCGATATCCTCTCCATCTTCATGGTCCTTTTTGCCGTGATAGACATATTCGGTAGCATTCCTATCATTCTGAGCATTAAGCACAAAGGGGGCAAAATTAAGGCCGGGCAGGCTACAGCTGTGGCTTTTGCTGTATTATTGGTTTTTCTGATTGTCGGGGAAAAATTGCTGGGATTGTTCGGGGTTGACGTATCGTCCTTTGCCATTGCAGGTTCGTTTATCATTTTTATCCTGGCATTTGAAATGA
>CAILAQ010000712.1 GCA_903832165.1 uncultured Bacteroidota bacterium
CCAACCTATGAATGCAATTGGAGAAAAAGGCAGGGACTCACCCATGCCAGCTGTTTCAGTTTCAAGGCTACAGTTGCTGATCCTGTAATTGAAAAGATGGTGGTAGACATTCTCACTCCTTCCAACTTATCCATTGCCATCCATGCTTTGAAACAGATAGAAAAGCGTAATACTTCCATGAACAGGCAATGCGAGATGAATATCCAGCGATGCCAGTATCAGGCTGATCTGGCCCAGCGCAGGTTTGAACAGGTGGATCCGGCTAACCGGCTTGTTGCTGCCTCCCTTGAAAAAAACTGGAACCAGGAACTGGAAAAATTGGCTTCAGCTGAAAAGGAATGTCAGGATTATCTTGCCAGGCAGGAAAAGGAATTTCCTGCTGCCAGAAAGAAGGAGATCATTTCCCTTGCTGACAGTATCCCCGACCTCTGGAATAAAACCAATGACATAAAGGATAAAAAGCGTATCATCAGGCTGCTGATCAGTGATATTACAGTGACCAAAGATACCGACAAAAAAAAGCTGACGTTAAACTTGCGCTGGCAAACAGGGCAGATCCAGCAGTTTAGTGTCGATCTTCCACCAAGAGCATCCGATAAAATACGATATCCCACGGAGACGGTAGATCATATCCGTGAACTTACTTTACTTCATGGGGATGACAATAAAACTACTGAAGCGTTAAACAGCCAAAGTATTTTAAGCGCAACAGGAAAGCCTTTTACCAAGTGTATGGTCAACTGGATCAGATACAAATATAAAATTGACAAACCGCTTATAAGGGCGGAGAATGAGTTTACCGTTGCTGAAGTCCGGGATATGTTCAGCGTTTCAAAACACATGGTTTATTATTGGGTAAACAGAAAATATGTCCAGTCCAGAAAGACTGAAAAGGGCATCATGATCGAGATTAATCCTGCCAGGCAGATTGAGCTCCGGCAAATGATGGATAATTCTTGCAAGGCAAACTGCAGGCTGGGCAAAGCCTAATGATGCCGGAATGTAAGTATACGCTTATTGCACAAAATATTCATCACATCCTTAAGGCTAAAATCACTTCCAGCCACCCTATGATATTCAAGTATTTAGCGAGGCCTTTTCACCTCTCGACCTAAATATCTTCATCATTCAAATGATAATAAGGAACTCTACCGTATATTTGTAAAAGGAAATCTATTCCGACAACTAACTGTAATAAAGTAGTATGAAAGCAACTTCGGAATACCCAGTTTACGTGTCCCTCCATCTTTCTTCCCGATTTCTGCTTCTTTTACGGGTTCAGGAAAGTAGCTGCCGGAAGTCATCCTGTTCCATAGTTTGTAGAGATGGGGAATCCGGTCTTTGTCCATTTCCTCCCAACTCATACCATCTATGCCAGGGCATCCTTTGTTGGCTCTGACTTTCTTGTATGCCCGCAAAACCATAACTCTGGTAATCGGCTGTGATTTTGTTTCGTAATAATCAATCATTCCATTACTGGTTGTCGTTTATCTTGAAACTGAACAGGCTAAGCCCGAAGTCTATCCAGCATCAGCGGGACTCCCCCTCCATTACAGAGGCTTCATCACTACTACGACTTAGTCCGCCGCCGCTATCTCGTGGTATCCCTCCACGTCTGATTCCTTGTTCAGTTAACAGACCGATAGCGACTTCCCTTGTTCCATACAAAAGCCTGTATTGCCTTCCTGTCAGCTTTACCCCGGATGTCGTGTAACCGGTAATCAGGTTTTCTGTTACACTCCTGCCTTGGGCAGGTTATCCCGGGTACGGACGTAACTACCCGGTTTCGACATCGTCTATTGCCGCTTACGAGGCTTCAGTAGCTGTTTTAATTAATTCAGCTCGACAATACTCACCTGCAAGGGTCAAGCCCTCGCTTTTCCTTATCGTTCACCACAAAGGGAGTTTCCGCCCGATGCAGCATAAGGTGGTTTGCAGACTACTCCTGAAAGTCGTCTGCGGAAGTCCAATTCTCATTATCCATTCGCAAGGCCGGCCAGTCACTTCGCTTGACCTCCGCACACTTACACAATTTTCAAAGAGCCTTCCATCTTTCATACAGCCATTATTCCTTGTTCAGGGGAATAAGGTCAAGGCACACACGCCCCGCTTGCAGCCGCAGTGCGGGCATTAGCAGGTTTTATATTTGAATTTCGTTCCTATGTTTAGTAACCACAACCACTCTCCGTACCACTATGCCCCGCATTGCTCGGCTGCAAGCTCGTTATGGGCAGGTTTATTCTAATTTTAGTGTTATCTTTTTTTGTCCAGTTACCATATCTCTATCTTGTACATAAAATTCTGATTGCTCAACAAGCGCATCCTCTGTGATTTCTCCATCAATAAATTTTAATGCTATTTTAACCGGTATAATAAGAGTACAGTTTTCTTCTTTTATGGATGTTCCATAAGAGTCAGTAAAATCCTTACTCTCATATA
>CAILAQ010000713.1 GCA_903832165.1 uncultured Bacteroidota bacterium
CGAGGTCGATGGCGCCGGTCATTTCATTTACAAAGAGTACTTTTTCCCAGGTTTGCCCGCCATCGGTGGTTTTATAAACACCGCGGTCCGGATTTGTGGTCCACTCATGACCTGAGGCAGCTACATAAACTACATCGGAGTTTTTTGGGCTAACCACGATACGGGCTATGGTGAAGGTGTTTTCGAGGCCCATGTGCTTCCAGGTTTTTCCACCGTCGGTTGTTTTAAAAATACCGCAGCCGGCTTGTGAACTTCTGAAAATATTTGCTTCCCCTGTTCCAACCCATAATACCTGCTGGTTTTGGGGATCCAGAGCAATATCTCCGATAGCTGTTGAAACCTGCTGGTCAAATATGGGTTCCCATGTCACGCCTTCGTTCATGGTTTTCCAAACGCCACCTGAAGCTGTTGCTACATACATGGTGTAGAATTTTCCGCGCGGTTCCATGACTGCAACATCAGTGCAACGACCGCTGATGTTGGTTGGTCCGAGAAATTGCCACTTGAGGTCTTTAAAAGCAGAGGCAGATTTCATTGCCGTATACTTGTCGAATTGTGCGAGACGATCTTTTCCTGTTACGACAGGTGATTTTGCCTGCTGGGCATGGGTTGCAACTGATACGTTAAGGAATCCGGCAACTAAGAGCCCTGTTAATACCCGATAAAGTAATTTCATAGGTTTAGTATGTGTTTGTATTCAAAAATAGATTAAAAGGCCAATGTTTTGTGTTATCTTAAGCTGATAATTAAGTTATTTTAACAATTGCCTGCAGATTAGGGCATATGCTAAACAAAAGAGGGTCATCGGTTGTATGGGGAGTTAATATATTTAAAGGATGCCAATCAATTTATCAGGAGAAATGAAGAGGGTTCGCATTGAATCGGTGCGTGAAATTGCAAGGAACGTATATGTGCTGGAGTATAAGAGGTTTTTTGAGTTTGAGGCCGGGCAGATAATTCCGGTTGCGCTGACCCCGGATGAACCGCCAAGGTTGTACTCCATTGCCAGCGGGGAGAAGGAGGAGAACATTCAGGTTTTGTTTAATGTGGTTAGCCAGGGGCAATTAACGCCTGCGTTATCTGAGCTGAAGGAAGGTGATTATATCTGGTCATCGGCAGGTTTCGGCAAGTTTACCGGAACGTCAGGTAAAGCCTGCTGGATTGCACAGGGCACGGGAGTTGCTCCTTTTTCATCGATGTTCAGATCAGGTCAGCGGGAGGATAAAATTCTTATTCATGGGGGACGGTATGCGGATTCTTTTTATTATTCCGACGAATTTGAACCTGTTTTAAAAGAAAAATATATCCGATGTTGTTCGAGGGAAATTGTACCGGGAACTTTTCAAGGGCGGGTAACAGATTATCTAAATACAGTGGAGGAGCTTTCCGGGGATTCATTATATTATCTTTGCGGGAGTTCTGAAATGGTGGTAGAGACGAGGGACCTGCTGATTAAGAAGGGGGTTCCTTTCAGGAAAATTGTTGGGGAGATCTATTTTTAGGCTCGAAGGCCAGTTTTGAATGCTGAAATTACAAAGTCAAACAGACTCGAGAGTATTGTTTAATCAGTAGTTCCTTGATCCTGAAAATTCAAAATTCAGCATTGGTCTTCGAATCTCTAACTTCAGATGATGGTTCGCGAGGATGACAAGGAAATTAACGTGGTATGGAAGATGTAGCTAAAGAGAAGTTATTTGGGATGAGGCCGGAGGAGGTGGCGGAGGTTTGCCGTACGCTGGATATGCCAAAATATGCTGCCGGGCAGATCGTAGACTGGTTGTATAAGAAAAGTATTTTGTCGATAGATGGAATGACTAATCTGGCAGGCAAATATCGGGAGGCGCTTAAGGAAAAATATGAAATTGGATTATATCCTCCGTCGAAAGTGGAAGAGTCGGTTGACGGAACGAAGAAATATCTGTATCAGTCGGGAATCAAAAAATTCGTTGAGGCTGCCTATATACCTGATGGTGAGCGTGCAACATTATGCGTGTCTTCTCAGGTCGGGTGCAAGATGGGATGTCTTTTCTGCATGACGGGAAAGCAGGGTTTTCAGGGGAACTTATCGGCCGGAGAGATTGTGAATCAGATTCATAGTTTACCGGAACGTGATAAGTTAACCAGTGTGGTTTACATGGGGATGGGTGAACCGTTCGATAATCTGGAAAATGTTTTGCGCAGCATTGAGATTCTCACTGCTGAGTGGGGATATGGCTGGAGTCCGCGGCGAATAACGGTTTCGACAATAGGGATAATACCGGCCATGCAGGCATTTCTTGAGCGCTCGGAAGCCAACCTTGCTGTGAGCCTGCACACCCCTTTTGAGGATGAGCGCCGGATGCTCATGCCGGTGGAGCAGGTTTATCCGCTTCCGGAGGTGCTGAATACTATCCGGTCATGGGATTTTGGCCGGCAGAGAAGAATATCTTTCGAATACATTTTGTTTAAAAATCTGAATGATACACCGCGCCATGTAAAGGAGCTTGCGCGGCTGCTGAATGGGATGCGCTGCCGCATCAACCTGATCCGGTTTCACCCGATCCCCGATACGCCGCTTGAAGGATCGGATGATCAGGCAGTTCAGGCATTCAAGGATGCACTGAATAAAAAGGATATTCTGACCACCGTAAGGGCATCAAGGGGTGAGGATATCTGGGCAGCCTGCGGGCTGCTGTCAACCAGGGAAATGACTAAAAAGTAACATGATTCCAAGAATACTTCTCGATAGTGCGCCGATACCAGGCAGCGACAAGAAACTGTTGTTATACATTCATGGCAAGGATTATTCCATTGACATATCCGGTGAAGGGGAACTGATGAGCAGCAGGGTTCACGGATCAGAAAGGGCGCTTGCTGAGCTTACCTGTGAGAGGATCAGAAGCAGGCCAAAGCCACGGATACTTGTTGGTGGCCTGGGCATGGGATTCACACTTGCGGCAGCTTTGCAGCAGCTCGGCCCGGCGGCTCAGGTTGTGGTGGCAGAACTGGTACCTGAGGTGGTTGAGTGGAACCGCGGACCGCTCGGACAGGTATCGGGAAGTCCGCTGGAGGATGAAAGAGTGGTAGTGGCGGAAGGCGATGTCGCTAATATTATCAAGTCGGAAAAGAGGGGATTTGATGCAATTATTCTGGATGTTGACAACGGTCCGGACGGATTGACACAGGAGAGCAACAACTGGTTATATTCCCATGCCGGACTGACTGCTTCACGGATCGCTTTAAAACCCGGCGGCATACTTTCAGTTTGGTCGGCCGGTCCGGATATCCGATTTGTCAAGAGGTTGAAGCAAAATGGATTCAGGGTGGAAGAGAAGGTGGTTTATGCCCATGGCATGAAAGGAGGAAAGTGTGTTATCTGGATTGCGGAGTGACTTTAAATTTTGATTTGCCCGATATCCATTTTCCATTATTATCGAAGCCGTAAACCCTTATTGAATAATCGCCATAAAGATCATTGACTGAAAATCCAATTGTACCGGTATCGGAGTTCAATCCGGTTTGCCATAGAAGGACCGGATTCAGCATAGGTATCGGGGAATCAGGTTTTGCGGCTGAATATTCTTTTGGCCGGGACATTACGGGGGTTGAGAGGATTCCCTTGACTGAACGGGCGGGCAGCATAAGTCCGGCAAAGTCGCCGTTCAGTGAAATAAAGTTTACCACAGCAGAGAAGGTATAATTCCCATGAATATAAATTTTGTTTCTCACATCGATTGATTTGATTCTTCCGGGTGGTAACTCAAGCAGCTCCTTTTGGGAGGCCAGGGGAATACCATCAAGCAGAACGAGCGTTTCGTATTCGCGGGCAAAAGGCTGGGTACTGTAAACACTGATAAAGCTCCTGTTGCCATCGCGACGAACCTGGACATCGGGAACAACCTCATAAACCACCTCGCCGACATTGGCCAGCTCGATGTAATTATCGGTATAGATGGTCCTGTCCGGCGGGTCGTAAAAAGGCTTTTCGCGGATCACGGATACTTTGCCAACCGATCCGGCAGTTTCCTCTTTTGAAAAGACCCGGTTTAATTGCAGGTTGGTATTTAACTCCCGGGCGAATGCAGATTCTTCGCTGCTGAGGCTGAACGGCAGCATACGCGGTTTGAACGGTCGCTTGTCGAATTCGCCGAACACCTCGATAGACCAGGCTGAATCGGGTTCTGATATGAATGAAAGGATATAATCTGATGTGCCTTTTAGATCAGGAAAGGTGAAGTAGAATAATCCATCCCGGTTGGTTTTAATGGCATTGAATCTGTTCGCAGCCAGGAGGGAGACTCCAATTCCGGTTTCAGACACGGGGATTCCTGTTTTTCGGTTTACCACTCTGCCGCTGATCATGCTTGTCCTGGTTTCAGGCAAGAAAGTCAATCCCTTATTGATCTCCTGTGCGGGACTGAAAAATGCCTGAATAATCTCGTTCGGATAGGTATTATCCTCCAACCATTTTCCGAAGGTTTCCTTTCCGGTCGGTATGCCCGGGTTGCAAGTCCAGCCGGGCATGCCAGGCATACAGGAATCATCAGTGTTGCCAGGTTCATCAAGGGAAACGAATGCAGAAAGAATGAAGGACTCATCTTTTCCATTGACCCCGGACCTGTGATAATCGGCTTTCCACTGACTGCGGATCTGTGCTGTATCTGGTATGCCTTTTATTTCGATATTATCAGCGACCGGACTGGAATTATACCAGAGCTGCCTGGCGATGACAGCGCCGTCATCTGCAAGCAGGGAAAATTGCACCAGGCCTTCCGGGATTTCGCTTATGGGAACGGTAAAGGACATTGATTCAGTGAATTTCCTGCTGTCAAACCAATACCAGGTTCCGGAACGATGAGCCAGCAGCCTGATATTTCCGGTCATACCTGATCCGGTTTTAAGCGGTTTGACAATGAGGTTATGATAGGATGTGGTTATCACCAGTTCGTTTTTTTGAGCAGGTAAAGCAGGAAGTTCAGCAGTGCGCGGGGTTTCAGGCAAAGTTGCCAGTGCTGCAGGATTTATAACCTTTACGGGGATTACCGTAAATTCAGAATCCGGAAAGTTCCGCATCCAGTTTGTATACGCACGCAGGTAATACCATCCTGATTTCAGATCTCCAGGCAGGGGTATAGAACCTTCCGCACCTTTATCCAACAGGGTTATATTCAATTTGACCAGTCTGGCACCGTCAGAATCAGTTAATTCAATTCGGATATTTTTACTGAGATCCGAGATTCTATAAGAATCCCTTTCGAGTATCCGGGCCTGAAAAGTAATCCTCTCTCCTGACAGATACAGATGCCGGTCGATGTGCATCCAGACAGTTTCGCGGAAATTGCCTGCGGAATTGTTCATGGGACTCTGGGCATTTATTGGAATGCAGAGTGCCCGGTTGAGTAACAGGATCC
>CAILAQ010000714.1 GCA_903832165.1 uncultured Bacteroidota bacterium
GACCCTTTAAATGCCTTTGCCCATTTCTGCGGATCAAACTGAACCGGATTAAACTTCGCTTTATTACCCCTGTAATCCTGGGCATACTTATTATAATCATCGTATCCTGGCCGGCCAACCCAATCTTCAGGACATAACCCCCACGATTCGATGGTTCCCTGAACCGAATAGAGGCCCATGTGGATCAGTAATCCGAACTTATAGCCTTGCCAGGTTTTGAGGCTTTCGAGCACTTTGGGTTCTTTCGGCCAGACGTATGATTCTTCTTCTGTTTGGGCCATAGCGCCAGTGAAAAGCAGACAACCAAATAAGGCAGAAATCAGGAAAAAATGTTTCATAAAGATCAGAGTTGGCAACTCTATAAAGTTGGCAACTTTTTTAGAATTTTGCCAATTGATTAATCTAATTGAAGATGCAGCAGGTAAATTGGAATAAAAAAAGACCGCTGTCCTCAGTATGATTTTGATATAGAGAACCATGCGAGAAACAGTTGGCAACTCTACATGTTACGGTTTTCAACTATAATATCTATTCGACAGTAAATGAATATGTTAGATAAGTTATTGCCATTATCTGAATTCAAAAATATTTTTAACAGTTTAGATCTAATATAGTTACGATTTTGTCTGAACAATTGCCAACTTTATAGAGTTGCCAACTCTAAATCTTTATGAAAGCAATTCACCTTTTCCTAACTACTTTCCTTCTGGCCGTAATCGCCGGGGAGGTATCAAAAAGCCAGGCTCAATCTTTCGAAAACTTCGACTATTTCGTTAATAACTGGAATGTTGCCGGGCTCAAGGACTATCCCCGCGGAGCAAGGATCAGTCCCGAAAATACCGTTCTTCTTGATGAATCAAATGGTATTATTGAAATCAGGTTCGGCGAAAAACTTACGCTGCTGAGTCGAAAGCAGGGAAAACTTGCTTATGACGGTTGGATGCCAATCATACTGGTCAATGCTGATGAAAACGGGATAAATTACGAATTCACAATCTGGGCAACTCCGATGCCTGAGGTAAAGGACTGGCAAAAAGCCTTTGACTGGCCAACTGAAGGAGAGAATTTCGCTGTTTGGGTGCGGTATAAAGCGACAAACGCCTCCACATCTCCAGCTAAAGCCAGAATACTTATCCGAAAGGAACCTATTGGAACATCCGGAACTCATTATATTGATAAGCAACTGATGCCGGGCGAAACCATTGAACAGGCTGCCCGATTTCCATTCTTTCCCGTTAAAGATCTCTCTCCGCTGATTAGTGCCGGCTATCAGCTCTGGCTCCAGCGCACGATCGATTATTGGAACGGGATGAAAAAGTCAATTGCATCCATCGAAGTTCCCGAAAAAAAAGCTACTGACGCCCTCAAGGCAGCTCATGTTTGTCAGATGATCGCCAACGACCTCGGAGAAGTCCGGGGTGGTGAGGGTTTCTACGATGAGTTTTACATCCGCGACGGCGCCTATCAGGTGATGGAACTGGAGGAAGCAGGAATGTGGGATGCTGTAAAAAAATCTATCGAGCTATATCTCCCCAGACAACGGGAAGATGGAAGATTTGAATCACAAGCCGGTCAGTTTGATGCCAACGGACAAGCATTATGGGTATTATGGCAATACTATAAAATGTCGGCTGACCGTTCATTCCTGGAACGGGTGTATCCAGCCATGCGCAAAGCTATCGATTGGACCATCAGAACTATAAAGGAAACACAAAATGATTCCCGATTTCCGGGACTTTTACCTGCTGCGCTTGCCGATGGTGAATATCTGTGGGCAGGAAAAAACCACATCGTCGGATATGATTTCTGGAACCTCCGCGGAATGCTGGTCACCGCTGATGCAGCTAGAATCCTGGGTAAAAATGACGACGCTGCTGAATTGCTCGGACAAGCTGGAAAATACAGGTTGTCCATCGATACAGCAATGAAAAAGAATGGCTTGAACCACTTTCCACCCAGCTGGGAACTGGTTGGTACTCATTGGGGAAATACGGAAACTCTATGGCCTACACCGATATTTCCAAAAACGGATCCCCGAATATCCTGCCTGACCAGCTTTCTCCGGAACGATTTCGCCGGTGGTTATGTTGAAGGTACCATAAGGTGGATGGGATTGCCCGGAGTTATCCATCCTTATATGGGTGCCTATACCACGATGACTGACCTGAGCCTGGGTAACGATGAAAATGTGGTGCAGGATTTTTACTGGACCCTCCTCCACTCCACTGCTGCCCACGCTTTTCCCGAGGGTATATTTTACAAACGCAAAACGGCCTGGGGCAATACTATTCCGCATGTTACCGGAGCCGGAAATTATGCCATCCTGCTGCGCCACATGCTCGTGCACGAGGAAGGAAATGATCTGCATCTGCTAATGGCTGTCCCCGACTGGTGGCTGGCCGATGGCGAACACATAAGGGTTGAGCGGCTACCCACCTGGTTCGGAAATATTTCACTGGAAATCACCGGAACCGCTAAAGGTGTGCAAATAAAAATTGAAGGACCCGACAGGGAGAAGCCGGCAAGAATCATCCTTCACCTGCCCGATAACCGACCGTTGATTGATAAGGTTCCCGGCTTGACCATAGAAACCCGGAAACCACAGCCTGTAAGGTGGGATTTCAAAAAAGTAGTCACTGATTATGAGGCAGCCATAGTGAAGCCGGTAACTACCCTCCGCTTCGGTATCATGACCGATGTACACAAGGATGTCATGCACGATGCTGATCAGCGGACTAAAGCTTTTATTGATGACATGACCGCCGTTGCTCCCGACTTTATCATCGAACTGGGCGATTTTTGCCAGCCGATAGCTGAAAACAAAGGACTTCTGAAGATCTGGAACGCCTTCCCCGGTGAGAGTTATCATGTTTTGGGCAATCATGATATGGATGGCGGATTTAGCCATGATTCCACAGTGGCTTATCTTCATTCACCCGGACGATACTACTCTTTCGATAAAGAAGGATTTCGCTTTGTAATACTCGACTGCAATGAGGTTAACCCGGCGCCTGATCGTCAACCCGGATATGCCCATTTTGTAGGACAGATCGAGCAGGACTGGTTGAGGAAGGAGATTGAAAACTCGAAATTCCCAACGGTGATTTTCTCACACCAGCCATTAAACAGCGGGATTGAAAACACAAAAGCTATCCTGCAAATATTATTGGAATCAGGGAAAAAGAATCCTGCCGGCCGGGTAATTGCCTGCTTTAACGGCCACGACCATGCCAATCAGTATAAAAAGGTTGATGGAATCTGGTTTATGCAGATAAATTCTATGTCCTATGACTGGCTTGGTGATCAGTATGCCCATAACAGTTATCCTGATTCCGTGCATGCGAAATATCCGGACATCAAATATACAGCTCCATACAAAGATCCTTTGTGGGCCCTGATCACACTGTCGTCTGATGGTAAAATCATGATCAAGGGGCGTAAAACAGAATATGTCGGACCATCACCAATGGAGTTGAAACATCCGGGAAAAAGCGGCGGCATTCCATTCTCCACCAAGATCACGGACACACTATTGATATATTAATTCAGTTGCCAACTCTATTTTAATGACACGCCGGGAACGCCTGCTAAACACTCTCCGGGGCCATATTGTCGATCGGCCACCGGTCTGCTTTTATGAAATAAACGGTTATGACGAAAATCCGAATGATACGGATCCGTTCAATATTTTCTCGCATCCCTCCTGGAAGCCGCTGATTGATCTCGCCCGAGAGCGGACTGACAGAATTGTGATGAGGGGCGTAGCATTTAAAGAGATTGCGCCCGACCCGATCGGGCACATAGCCACGGACACAACCATCATTCGCAATGGAAGCCGTTTCGTCAGAAGAACAGTAAATGCCGGGAAACGCCAGCTGACTATGGAAACCAGGCAGGATCCCGATATCAATACCATCTGGACCACTGAACCATTATTAAAAAATGTTGATGACCTTGATATTTTCCTGGGACTCCCGGTATTCGGAGCAGGAGAAAATGTTGATTCCGCTGCCTTCCTGAAGGTGGAATCTGATATTGGTGACACCGGCCTGACAATGATTGACACCCCTGATCCGCTTTGCCTGGCGGCACTTTTATTCGATATGAGCAATTATACAATGATTGCGCTCACGGAACAGGCTCGCTTTCACCAGCTGCTGGAGCGTTTTTCGGAAGTACTTATCTCTAAAACGCGTGAAGTAGCAGAGCTCCTCCCCGGTCGGCTCTGGCGTATTTATGGTCCGGAGTTTGCTTCACCACCTTACCTGCCTCCTTACTTATTTCACGAATATGTTTTTCGATACGTAAAACCGATGATTGATATCATTCATCAGTCGGGTGGATTTGCGAGAATACATTGCCACGGCAATATCAGGGATATTTTGGGCGATATCATGACAATGGGCGCTGATGCCATCGATCCGATAGAACCTCCGCCACAGGGAGATGTTGAGCTCCGTTATGTCAGGGAAAAATACGGTGATCGGCTCACGCTATTCGGGAACATTGAATGCGCCGATATCGAGAATCTGCCGACCCCTGAATTTGAAAGGAAGATCCGGCAGGCAATAATTGAAGGCACCGCCGGTAAAGGCCGCGGCTTTGTTCTTATGCCATCTGCCTCGCCTTATGGAAGAATCCTGGGAGATCAGGCCCTGAAAAATTACCGGGCGATGGTCAGTATAGTGGAATCCTACGGTTAACCTAAAGATCAGAATGATTTTGATTAAACGGACACTCTTTTTTAGTAAATTACAAAGGTGAAACAAAACAAGCCTAAATCAGCACTTGACGACCTGTACCTGGCTGGTGCATTACTGTTCACAGTTATGGTTGCAGGTATTGTCGGCTACCGCCTTATTGAGGGATACAGCTTCCTCGATAGTCTGTACATGGTGGTGATTACGCTGGCAACTATCGGGTTTAATGAGGTCCATCCCCTATCCGATCCAGGCAAATATTTTACCATTATCCTGATAGTGTCGTCATTCGGGATTTTCGGATATGCGATCTCCACCATAACCCGTTTTATTCTGGATGGCAGATTCAAGGATTTTTATCAACTGAAAAAATTGGACAGAATGATCAACCATACAAAAAACCATGTGATCGTATGCGGATATGGCAGAAACGGCAGTCAGGCCTGCCGTGAACTATTGCAGCATGATCAAACCGTTCTTGTCATTGAAATTAAAGAGTCGGTGATAGCGAGAATCAAGGAAGATGAAATAAAATTGTTCCTCCATGGCGATTCCACGCAGGACAGCGTGCTGGAGCGTGCCGGAGTGAGAACTGCAAAAGCGCTGATAACCACGCTTCCCAGCGATGCGGACAATACTTTTGTTGTTCTCACTGCCAGGCATCTGAATCCTGATCTGACCATTATATCAAGAGCATCCGGAAATTTCAGCGATGTCAAACTGAAACGGGCAGGAGCCAATAACGTAATCATGCCTGATAAGCTCGGAGGTATTCACATGGCGAAATTAGTCGCGCAGCCTGATGTGGTAGAGTTTATAGACAACATTCTGCTTTTCGGGGGAACAAAAGTCAGGCTTGAAGAAATCCATGGCAGTGAGATAAATACTTGCTTTCTGGAATGGAGCATCGGCAACCTTCTCGCAAGCTCCGGTTCAGGAGCATCAATTATCGGGATAAAAACCTCCAAAGGCGAATACAGGTATAATCCCTCCCCTGAGGAAAAAATCACGTGTGACGACAAACTTTTTGCCCTGGGCACCGCTGAGCAGATTGAGAAACTGAAATCTGTTGTACAAGAGGGTCTGTCGCAGGTCGGCAAATAATCACCCGCTGGTTTTGGTGCTCAAATATCAACCGTGAACAAAATCACGTATCGATATATGTTGTAATTTTGATGCAAATACCAAAACAATGAAATTACCCAATTCTGTGAATAACCGGTTATCCTTTACCGGTGCTATTATTGCTTTTATCAGCCTGATGTTCATTATATTCCTGTTTTCACTGGGAATGTTTTTTCAGGAGGGCAGCTCCTATCTGGGCCTGTTTACCTACATAATTCTTCCGGCATTCCTGATTCTGGGTCTGATCCTGATCCCTATTGGAATGGTAATCAAGATGAGGAAAATGAGACTCGGACTTGAACCGTTGGTCGGAAAACCATGGCTGATTGACTTCACAGACAAGCGTCATCGCAACGCCACTTTTATTTTCGCCATAGGAACCGTAATTCTGGTATTTCTAACGGGAATCGGCAGTTACGAAGCTTTTAATTATACGGAATCGGTTAAATTCTGCGGAACCACCTGTCATACGGTTATGGAACCGGAAAACATTGCCTATCAGGGCTCTGAACATGCAAACGTAAGATGTGCAGAGTGTCACGTCGGCGAAGGAGCCGGATGGTATGTACGGTCTAAAATGTCAGGTCTGCGCCAGGTTTGGGCTGTAATCACCAACAGTTACAAACATCCGATTGAAACCCCGATCAAGAATTTACGGCCTGCCCGCGAAACATGCGAAAAGTGTCACTGGCCCGAGAAATTTTACTCACACAAGCTGGTTGCAGAGAAGCATTATCTGGCCGATTCAGCCAATACCGAATGGGACATCGACCTGCGCATGAAAGTTTCGGCTTCGCACAGCGCAATGGGTAACACTGCGGGCATTCACTGGCACATTAATCCGAATATTAAAATTGAGTATATCGATCCTAAAGATGATCGACAGGCATTACCCTGGGTTAAAAGCACCAATAAGCTGACCGGGGAGACTGTGATTTATCAGGATTCCGAAACTCCAATCACTGATTCCGCTCTCCGTGTAGCCAACCCACGCACGATGGACTGCATGGACTGTCATACCCGCCCATCGCATAAATACCGTTCGCCCAGCGTATTCGTTGACAATGCAATTGCTGCCGGTGAAATTCCAGTAACGCTGCCAATGATCAAAAAAATTGCAATGGATATTCTGAATCCCGCATGGGCTGATCGGAAAATTGCTCAGGACACTGTCAGAAAATATGTGGAGAATTTTTACAAGACCACTTATCCCGATATCTTCACTAACCGCAAGGCAGATATTGACAAAGCCATAGCAGGAATGCTGACCGGCTATTCAAAAAATATTTTCCCGGAGATGAAAGCCACCTGGGAAGCTTATCCGGATCATATCGGCCATATGGAAGCAAACGGCTGCTTCAGATGTCACAATGGCAAACACATCAGTTCAACGGGTAAAACGATTTCCCGGGACTGCAATCTTTGTCATAATATTATGTTACAGGGTACTCCCGGCAAACAGGAAGTTGCACCATTCAACGGGTCGCTCAACTTTAATCATCCGCTTGGCGACGAATCATGGAAAGAGATGGCGTGCGTTGAGTGCCACAAAAAGTTATACTAACTTTTTGAAGGCTAATGAGAAGGCTCAAGGCTCAAGTAAGGGTTAAGTTATAAGTTATGAAAGGCTGAAGGGGGCGGCTATTAATAAGCTCCTTGAGCCTTGCTCCTTTACTTCATCCTCCTACGGTCGCATCGAGTCCGTATTCGCCGAAAATCCTGATGACATTTTCGATTTCGATTGGTAAGGGTTCCTCCATTTCGCCGCTGTCGTAATCCTGCCCCAGCTTACCGTATTTATGGATAGCAATGTTATGATAAGGAAGCAGGCTCACCAGTTTCTTCTCTCCTGCAAGATTTGCTATAAATTCTGCAGATTTCCTGATGTTTCTTTCGTCAGCATTAACTCCTTTGATCAAGGGAATCCTGATATTGATATTTGCCCCCCGACGCGGCCAGGATCTTCAGGTTATCCAAAATCTTTTCATTGGTAACACCTGTATATCTCTTATGCCTTTGGGGATCCATCATCTTCAGATCATAGAGGAATAGTTCGGTCCGCCTGGCAACCTCCAATAGCGTTTCTGTTTTAGCCAGACCGGTAGTATCCACAGCGCGGTGAATCCCTTCCCGGCCCAATTCATCAAGCAGTTCAATCAGGAAATCCGACTGCATCATGGGTTCTCCTCCGGAAATGGTTACCCCACCATCAGATTGATCCATCATCACTGTTTCCCGCCGGATTCGTTTCATGATCTCCTCCACGGTAACCGCCGATCCCGACATCTCCATGGCTTTTGTGGGACAAACATCAGCGCATATTCCGCACAGATCGCATAAATCCGTGTTGGTATTTATTCCTTCAGGGGTCAGAGCTAAAGCATTTACCGGACAATTTTCCACGCAGGTTCCGCAGCCGATGCACTTTGTCTTAGAATACAATTTTTGCAGATTAGGCGATATTCCCTCGGGATTATGACACCAGTCGCAGCTCAGCGGACAGCCTTTCAGAAAAATGGTGATACGGATACCCGGGCCATCGTTGATTGAGTAAGGTTTGATATCGAAGATTAAGGCGCTTGACAAATTCTTGAAGGTTGAGAAATTTAAAAATTAATTTCGCTGTAAGGGACGGGGTCCCCGCCTTGCATAATGCCGCTGTAAGGGACGGGGTCCCCGCCTTGCATAATGCCGCGGTTAGGGACGGGGTCCCCGCCTTCGCGGGGATGACAACTCTCCGAGGGTAATTCAATCATTGGCACATTGTCACATTAGAAGGCTGCGTTTTGTGTCCGATCGATGACCTCCTGCTGCAAATCTTCGTTCATATCATTGAAATAATCGCTGTAGCCGGCCATGCGCACGAGAAGATCCTTGTACTCTTCAGGATGTTTCTGTGCCATTTTCAGGGTGGCAGTATCGACGATATTAAACTGTACGTGGTGTCCGCCGAGAATGAAATAACTTCTGATGAGTTGTCCGAGTCGGGCAATGTCCTGATCACGCTTGAGCAGACTTGGCAAAAAACGAAGATTTAGCAGTGTCCCTCCCGATTTTGTCTGGTCAAGTTTCGAGAGCGAATGAATAACCGCTGTCGGACCGTGGGTATCGCAACCATGCGAAGGCGAGGTACCGTCAGATATCGATTTACCTGCAAAACGCCCGTTTGGTGTGGCTCCCATAACCTTGCCAAAATAGATATGACAGGTGGTAGAGAGCATATTCAGATGGAAAGTTTCCCCTTTTGTATTGGGCTTTCCATCGATTGTTTTATAAAGGTCGTTATATACCC